>DATKLH010000036.1:0-2941 GCA_035542515.1 Casimicrobiaceae bacterium | reverse complement strand
CCCGCGACAACTTCCGGATCGTCGATGCAGCGCTTCCGGCACCGCAGGACGGTGAAGCGCTGGTGCGCAACGAGTGGCTGTCCCTCGATCCGTACATGCGCGGCCGCATGAGCGACGCGAAGTCGTATGTACCGCCCGTGCAGATCGGCGAGGTGATGGTCGGACAGACGGTGGGACGCGTGGTCGAGTCGCGCGATGCTCGTTTGCAAGCGGGCGACCGGGTCCTGACCCAGCTCGGATGGCAGCTCTACGGCGTCGCCAAAGCGGGCGCATTGGTCAAGATCGACGCGACTCGCATTCCCGCTTCGTACTATCTCGGCGTGGTCGGCATGCCGGGAATGACGGCGTGGTTCGGGCTCAATGAGATCGGCAAGCCCCGGCGCGACGAGACGTTCGTGGTGTCGGCGGCGTCAGGCGCAGTGGGCAGCGTGGCGGGTCAACTCGCCAAGCTCGCAGGCTGCCGCGTGGTCGGTATCGCCGGGGGTCGCGAAAAATGCGACTACGTCGAGCGCGAGCTCGGGTTCGATGCGTGCATCGATCATAAGGCCGGCGACTGGCAGACAGCGCTGCGCGAGGCCTGTCCCGGGGGCATCGACATCGACTTCGAGAATGTGGGCGGCGGCGTGCTCGATGCGGTTCTGCGCATCATGAATCCTTTTTCGCGCGTCATCGTGTGCGGCCTGGTCGCCGAGTACAACGGTCCCTATGCGCATGCGGGCCTGCGGTCGGTCCTGGTCAACCGCATCCGCATGCAGGGCATGATCGTGTTCGATTGGAAGGACCGTTATCACGAGGCGGTCGCGGCGTTGCGTCGTCATGTGGAAGCCGGCGAGCTCAAGTACCGTGAATCGATCGTGCAAGGGCTGGACAACGCACCGCAGGGGCTGATCGATCTTCTCGCGGGACGAAACTTCGGCAAGCAGCTCGTCAAGCTCGCTTGAGACATCGGTACACGCACGAACGGAGGGACCGCGCGTGGCGGTCCCTCGATAGGGATCCTTTCGGCTGACGCGCGGAAGTCCTGCCGATTCCCGCACGTGACTGCAGGTCAGCGATGGATCTCGTGGCCGATCACGCCACCCACCACCCCGCCGCCGACCGCACCCGCGGTGTCGCCCGTAATCGCCGCGCCCGCCGCCGCACCGACGCCGGCTCCAACGACAGTGTCACGCTCGCGCGTGGTCATGCTCCCGCACGCTCCGATGCTCGTGGCGATGCAGATCACCGTCACGGCCTTCACGATCGTCTTCATGGGGTCTCCTTGTTGCGTATGCAGTTCGGTTTTTTCTCGGCTGCGGTCGGCATCCGTTGCGGGTCGGGACGTTTGCAAACGGCCGCGCTTGCCACGACGTACTATCGTTCTTTCGTGCGAACCGGTGAATCGGCCCACTCTGATTCCCGTGTAGGACCGGGGCGAAGATTGCATCTACTGGCTTGCAATGCGGTGCTTGTTGCGTCGCGGCGTCAGAATGCAGGTGCGAGCCGCGGCGCAGCGGGCACGAAGGGGTCACCGAGCCGCGTCTGTTACAGCTGTACAAGGTCGCGCGTGCAGCGCGCCCATCGGGCGCGCGTCGCGCGCCGCGGGGCGCTGGTTGCGATTTGTTCCAACCTTGACGCGGTGCTCGTCCGCGGCGCCTAATCTGCGGCGAAGGAGCAACCGTGAAGCCGATCTGCTGGCTGACCGCCGTGACGCTCGCGTGGCTGGGCCTCGCCTGCAATGCATTTGCGACGCAGGTCGATGTGCTGCCTCTCACCGGGCCGATCGGTCCGGCAAGCGCGGACTTCGTCGTACGCGGCATCGAACGCGCGCAACAGGAGAACGTCGAGCTCGTGATCCTCCAGATGGACACGCCCGGCGGGCTCGATGATTCGATGCGTTCGATCATCAAGGCGATCCTTGGCGCACGCGTCCCGATCGCGGCCTTCGTCGCACCCAGCGGTGCGCGTGCCGCGAGCGCTGGCACTTACATCCTGTACGCGAGTCCCATCGCTGCGATGGCGCCGGGCACCAACCTCGGTGCCGCGACACCGGTTCCGCTCGGAGGCGGCGAATCGCCTTCTCCCCTTCCCACGCCCGGCAAGGACAAGTCGAGCGACAAGAAGGCGGCGAGCGAAAACGACGACAAGTCTCCACCCCCCGAAGGCGCGATGTCGCGCAAGTCGATCCACGATGCTGCCGCTTACATCCGCGGCCTCGCGCAATTGCATGGTCGCAATGCGGATTGGGGCGAGCGCGCGGTGCGTGAAGCGGTGAGCCTCCCCGCGCAGGACGCCGTCGCGCAGCACGTCGTGGATCTGATGGCCGACGACGTACCCGATCTGCTCAAGCGCATCGATGGACGCACTGTGAAGACTGCGGCGGGTGATCGTGCCCTGCACACGGCGGGTGCGAGCGTGACCGTCATCGAACCCGACTGGCGGGTCCGCTTCCTGTCGATCATCACGCATCCCAGCATCGCGCTCGTGCTCTTGATGGTGGGCGTGTACGGACTCCTGTTCGAATTCATGAACCCGGGCATGGTGCTCCCCGGCGTCGCGGGCACCATCGCCCTGCTTATCGCAGCCTTCGCGCTACAGTTGTTGCCGGTGAGCTACGCGGGACTCGGCCTCATCGTCGTCGGCATCGGATTCATGATCGCGGAAGCGTTTCTCCCGAGCTACGGGTCGCTCGGGATCGGCGGAGTGATCGCGTTCTGCATCGGCGCGCTCATGCTGATCGACACCGACGTGCCGGGATTCGGCGTGCCTTCGTGGCTGGTCGTCGGCATGGGCATCTGCAGCGCCCTGTTCGTATTCGCGATCTCCGCCGCCGCGCTGCGATCGCGCCGTCGACCGGTGGTGAGCGGAAGCGAGCAGCTCATCGGCAGCGTCGGTGTGGTGCTCGACGAGGATGGCGACGAGAAGTGGGCGCGTGTGCACAGCGAATTGTGGCGCGTCCGCA
>DATKLH010000035.1:0-2091 GCA_035542515.1 Casimicrobiaceae bacterium | reverse complement strand
CGAGAAGCGAGAAGCCGCGCTGGTGATTGGGTCGTAACATCGAGCAATAAGAAAGTCGGGGTTGGGGATTAGGGACTCGCGGCTAGCGTGCCGTGGCGAACGCCTCGAATGCTTTGCTGCAGCATTGCGTGACAGACGAACGCACACTAGCCCCCGGCCCCCAATCGCCAGTCCCGTTTTCCGTCACTTTCATTCCAGAATCGCAATTCGACCGGTCAACCAGTCGACATCCACGTCGTACTTGCGATCGCCCGACGCCACTGTGATGCGTCCGCCGTTGCTGCCGCCATCGGGGAAGAAGCGGATCGCCCCGACCTTCTCGCTCACCAGGTCGTTCTGCGCGGTGAAGAGCTTGAGCTCGATGCGAGACGGCAGGTTGTGTTCCTGGCTGCTCTGATCGACCTTGAAGCGCCGGCCTTCGAGATCGACCACCAGGAAGGTCTCGCGACGCTGGGTCACCGCCTCGCTGCGCGCAGTGCGAAGGCCCGCGGCGAGCTCGCGCGCTGCGGCGCGCAGCTCGAGCGTCGACACGCCGCCGCCGCGGAAGACCGGAAGCACCATGCCGGCGACGATCGCCATGAGCATCAGCACCACGAGCATCTCGAGCAGCGTGAAGCCGCGACTCGATCGCAGCGGTGCGTGATTGCGAAGGCGCATCATCACTCGCGGCTGGTGATGTCCTTGTTGACGCCGTCGCCGCCTTCCTTGCCGTCGGCGCCGTAAGACGTGACCTCGTAGGGCGCGTTGTTCTGGCCGGGCGAGCTGTACTTGTACTCGTTCTGCCACGGGTCCTTGGGAATGCTGCTCTTCTTCCAGTACGGGCCGTTCCAGTTGTTCACGCCCGGCGGCGCCGACACCAGCGCCTGCAGACCTTCCTGTGTGGTGGGATAGCGTCCCACTTCGAGCTTGAACAGATCGAGCGCCTGCCCGATCTGGCCGATCTCGATCTTCGCGGCATCGGCCTTGGCCTTCTCGCCGCGGCCGATGAAGTTGCCGCCGACGATGCCGAGCACGATGCCGATCAGCACCAGGACGACCAGGATCTCGATCAGCGTCATGCCGCGCTGGCGCAGCCTCGGGCCGGCGGATCGCGCGCGCGCCGCGATGGGCAGCGCGCGCGGGTGTTGCATTGCGTTGTTCATGTGATCGTCCTTGTTCGATGCGCCGCGAGTCCCTGGTCCCGCAGCGAAAGGCGGTCGTTTAGACCGCGGTCACTGCACGAGTTCGCTCATGCCCATCACGCCGAGCAGGATCGAGAACACGATCCCCCCGACCATCACCGCGAGCCCGAGAATGAGCACAGGCTCGAGCACCGCGAGAAAACGGCGGATTGCCGTCTGCACCTCCCGATCGTAGACGTCCGCGACACGACCGAGCATCTCCTCGAGCCGGCCGCTCTCCTCGCCCACGAGGATCATCTGCGTGGCAAGACGCGGGTACAACCCGGTGTCGGCGAGCGGCCGCCCGAAGCCCTTGCCCTCGCGCAAGCGCGTCACGACGCCGTCGAGCGCGCCAGCGAGCACGACGTTCTGGATCGTCTCGCGCACGATCGCGAGGCCCGCCAGCAAGGTCACGCCGTTGGCAAGCAGCGTGGCAAGGGTGCGCGCGAAGCGCGCGGTCTCGACCTTGGCGATCAGGTCGCCGAGCAGCGGCACGCGCAGAAGCCGCGCATCGCGCTCGCGACGCACGTTGGGCTTGCGTCCGCGCGCGCGGAACCACTGCACGGCGAGCAACACCACGATCGCCACGGCCCACCACCACGCGCGCATGAAGTCGCCGATGAAGATGACTATCGCGGTGGGCAGCGGCAACGCCTTGCCGGCCTGCTCGAAGGTTTGCTTGAACTGCGGGACCACGAAAATCAGCAGCACGATCACCGAGAGCACCGCGACGCACACGAGGATCGCCGGGTAGATCAGCGCGGAGCGTACCGATTCGCGCAGCTCCTTGTTGCGTTCCATCGTTTCGGCGAGCCGCTGCAGCACCACGCCAAGCGCGCCGCCTGCTTCGCCGGCACGCACGATGTTCACGTAGAAGCGGCTGAACACTTCGCGACGCGCGTCGAGCGCTTGCGAAAGAGCCTTGCCGCCG
>DATKLH010000034.1:0-4321 GCA_035542515.1 Casimicrobiaceae bacterium | reverse complement strand
GCAACGGTCGCGAGGTGGGCCTGCCGATTACCAGCAATGTGTTCGCGCATCCGACCTTCGCGAAGGACCATCCCGACATCGTCGCGAAGTTCCTCGCCGTGTACCTGCGCGCGATCGCGTGGGAGCGCGCGCATCCCAAGGAGACCGAGGATATGCTCGGAGCGTTCTATACCGAGCAGGGTGTGAACATTCCCGCGAAGTTCCTGCCTCGCGAGCTCAAGGACCGGCCGGCCTTCACGCTCAAGGAGCAGCTCGACATCTTCAAGGGTGCCGGACAGGGCAAGTCGAAGGCCGACGACTGGATGAACCAGGTTGCCGAGTTCATGAAATCGGTCGGCACGCTCAACAAGGTTCCCGACTCCAAGGAGTACGTGACCGACAAGTTCCTGCTCATGATCGAACGCGACCCGGCGCTCAAGAAGTTCGCCGAGGATACGAGTGACTGAATCGCATCCACAGGGTCCGATGTCGACGGACCCTGAGAGGCGCCGCCGCATCGGCGTCATCGACACCACGCTGCGCGACGCCCACCAGTGCCTGTGGGCGACGCGCATGCGCACCGAGCACATGCTGCCCGTGCTGGACCGGTTCGACCGCGCCGGCTTCGACCAGGTCGATCTGATGGGCGCGATCCAGTTCGAGGTTTGCGTCCGCTATCTGAAGGAAGACCCGTGGGAGCGTGTGCGCCTGGTGCACCAGGGCGCGCCGCACGCGCGGTTTCGTTCGCTGATCCGCAGTCGCAACCTGATCTCGTTCGACTTCGTTCCCGACGACGTCATCGAGCTGTGGATCGAGCGCCTGTACGCGAACGGCTTTCGCGTCATGGGATCGTTCGACGGGCTCAACGACGTCGCCAACATCGCGCCGGGATTGCGCCGTGCCAAGGCGCTCGGCGCCTACACCTTCGGCGCACTGGCGTACTCGGAGAGCCCGGTGCACACCGATGCACTGTACGTGCGCACGGCCCGCGCGCTGATCGAGCAGGCCGATGTCGACGCGATCATGCTCAAGGACGCCGGCGGACTGTTGACCGTCGATCGCATCCGTACGCTGGTGCCCGCGATACGCAGCGTGATCGGCTCGCGACCGCTCGAGCTGCACAGCCATTGCCTGACCGGTCTGGCGCCGCTGGTCTATCTCGAGGGCGCGCGCCTGGGTTGCGATCAGCTGCACTTGTCGATCAAGCCCCTCGCCAACGGCGCCGCGCAGCCGGCGGTGCAGACCGTTGCGCGCAACCTGCGCGAGATGGGCTTCGACGTGCCGCTCGACGATGCGGCCATCGACGAAATCGGCGCGCACTTCGAGGCCATTGCGCAGCGCGAAGGCAAACCGGTCGGCGTGCCGCTGGAATACGATGCGTTCCACTATGCGCACCAGATCCCGGGCGGCATGCTCAGCAACTTCCGGGCTCAGCTCGCTCACGCGGGGCTGTCCGATCGCTTCGACGCGTTGCTCGAGGAGTGCGCACGGGTGCGCGAGGAGCTCGCGTGGCCGATCATGATCACGCCGTTCGCGCAGTTCGTCGGCACGCAGGCGGTGCTCAATGTCGTGCACGGCGAGCGCTACCGCATCGTGCCCGACGAGGTGAAGAAGTACGTCCTCGGTTACTACGGCGAGCTGCTGGCGCCGGTCGATCCGCAGGCCAAGGATCGCATCGTCGCCAATGGCGCCAAGTCGATCGCCCTGACGCCGCGGCCGCTCGAGCCGGCGGTGCCATCGTTGCGCGCGCGCCTGCCGCACGCGAGCGACGAAGAGCGCTTGTTGCGCTACCTGATGGGCGATGTTCGCGTCGATGACATGCTTGCGCAGGCGCGAACGCCGAAGCCATCGAGCGCCGAGGCACCGATTGTGCATCTGGTGCGCGAACTGCTCGCCCGACGCCGGGCCGGACGCATTCACGTCAGTCGGCCCGGCTTCGATCTCACCGTGACGACGCGCGCGTCTGCGCCTGGTTCCAACGCTACGCCATGAATCCGCCGCGACTCAGCGAAGAGGACGTGCGCGCGATCCTCAAGCTCATCGCGGAAGCCGAGCACCTCGTCGAGTTCCGGCTGCGCTACGGCGACATGGTCATCGAGATTCGCAATCCACCCGATGCGTCCGTCGGGCCGCTGCCGGCCGATCGGGGAGGCAACCCGCCACAGGCGGAATGACGCGGCGCGCCGACGCGCCTGGCTCGTGGCAGGTGCGGTTGCGCAAGCGACCGACCGCGAGTGAAAGTACGCTGGCGACTTGCGTGCGTGCGAGCAAAGGCTCGCGCTTGCGCATCGACTGCTTGACATGCAAGTACTTACCTGCATAACATGATTGCCAGCGACCAGGACGCGATCTTTAAGGCGCTTGCCGACCCGACCCGGCGGCGATTGCTCGATCTGCTCTACGCCGCGAACGGACGCACGCTCGGGCAGTTGTGCGAGCACCTCGACATGACTCGACAGGCGGTGACGCAGCATCTGGCGTTGCTGGAAAACGCGAACCTGGTGGTGATCGAATGGCGCGGGCGGGAGAAGCTGCACTACCTGAACCCGGTGCCATTGCACGAAATCTACGAGCGCTGGATTCGCAAGTTCGAGCGGTCGAGGCTGCGTGCGCTGCGCGACCTCAAGACGCGGCTCGAAGGGGATCGTCATGGATAGCAAGTCGACGTCATCTACATCGCATCGACCGCGGAGAAGGTGTTCCAGGCGCTCGTGCAGGGCGAGGTCACGCGCCAGTACTGGGGCCACGAGAACGTCTCCGATTGGAAACCGGGCTCGCGGTGGACACACCAGAGCCCCAACGAAGAGCGCACCGTCCGCATCGTCGGTACGGTGATCGAGTACACGCCGCCGCGCCGCCTGGTGCTTACCTGGGCGGCGCCGGCCGATGCCGCGAACGAGGCTGCGCACTCGCGCGTCACCTTCGACATCGACATGGTCGGCAACATGGTGCGGCTGCGTGTCACCCACGATCGACTTCAGCCCGGCTCCGAGATGGAACACGGCATCAACGAAGGATGGCCGCGCGTGTTGTCGAGCCTCAAGAGCTTTCTGGAAACCGGCCGTCCGCTCGACACCTGGGCGGGCAAGCAATAGCGGAGCGGATCGCCGGCTCTTCATCGATTACCGGAGCGAACGATGGACCACCCGATCGTAACGCGCGATGAGTGGCCGCGCGCGCGCATCGCGCTGCTCGACAAGGAAAAGGCGTTCACGCACGCGCGCGATGCGATGACGCGCGAGCAGCGCGCGCTGCCCTGGGAGGCGATCGACAAGGAATACGTGTTCGACGGGCCGCGCGGTCGCGAGGGACTGGGCGACCTGTTCGACGGTCGCAGCCAGCTCGTGGTGTATCACTTCATGTTCGCGCCCGACTGGAGCGCCGGTTGCCCGCACTGCTCGTTCTGGGCGGACAACTTCGATCGCGTGATCGACCATCTCGCCCAGCGCGACGTGACCATGGTCGCGGTTTCGCGCGCGCCGCTGCAAAAGCTCGACGCGTACAAGCAGCGCATGGGATGGAGCTTCAAGTGGGTGTCCTCGGGCGGCAACGATTTCAACTTCGATTTCAACGTGTCGTTCTCGCCAGCGGAGGTGCAGGCCGGCAAGGCGTTCTACAACTTCCGCATCCAGGCACCGGAAGCGACCGATCGCGAAGGCTTGAGCGTCTTTTGCAGGGATGAGCAGGGTCGCGTCTTCCGGACCTATTCGACCTTCGCCCGCGGCATCGACATGATCAACTCGGCGTACAACATTCTCGATCTCGTCCCCAAGGGGCGTGACGAGGGCGAGCGGGGCCCTTTCTGGGTGCGTCGCCACGACGAGTACACGGCGAAGCCCCCAGCCTCGTCCTAGCGCGTCGATTCATCCGCGAATGCGCCGGTGCGTGCACGTCGGGCTGCTGGACACGGCGTGACTCCGTGCAATGTACACGCCACCATTGCGTGGGACCGAGCTGACATCCACGTCGCTCGAGATCGGTGCGCCATTGGTGTGATCGCATCGGCACGCTAAGATGAGGTTGCGCGCGAGGACATGCTTCTTGGGCGTTATCGGTCTATCGACAGCGGGGAGGGATGGATGCGCGTGGTTCGATTCGAGCACGCCGGCCGGATCCGTTTTGGCGTCCTGGGCGGCGACAGCATCGAGGAGCTGCAAGACGCGCCATTCGAGCAGCTTGCGCCCACGGGCGGCCGTGTCGCGCTGGAGGAAGCGACGCTGCTGCCTCCCGTGATGCCGCCTACGTTCTACGCGGCCGGCATCAACTACGCGAATCATGTGCGCAACGCGGTTGCGCGCGGGCTTGCGGTGCAGATGCCCACGCAGGCCGACATCGGCTACCG
>DATKLH010000033.1:0-3766 GCA_035542515.1 Casimicrobiaceae bacterium | reverse complement strand
GGCGTTGGCAACCCACATGGCCGCCGCCGAGGCACTCGCCGCGAGCAGATGCGGCGCTTCGCGTGCGGCGCGCGCGAGCACGGCGTTGTCGTCGCCGCCAAAGCCGAGATTACGAAGCAGCGGGATGTAGGGACGCTCGTGCGGCGGCAGCACCGCCTGTGCATGGCCGCGCCGCGCGAGCGCGCGCATTTTCGCGAGACCCTGGAGCGCCGCCTCGCGCGGATTGGACGCGCGGCCGGCGTGGCGCGCGGAGGCGAGGTTACCCGCTGCGAGGCCCGCGTAGTTGTGCGTCGGGCCGGGAAGGCCGTCGAAGTTGGTGTCGAGCATTCGCCGGTCGCCCATCGCCATGCGGTTCACCGATGGTTCACCGATCCCCAGCCCGCAGCGGCACCACCCTCACGCTATCCCCTTCGCCCACCTTGAGCGCTTCGGCGGCGTAGGGCAGGAGCGGAAAGCGATCCACGCGCGGCGGCGCGGAGGCGATGATCGCGCGGAATTCGGCCAGGCGCCGGTTGCACACCAGCCACAGGATGTCGTCGGTGAGGCTGTCCGGAACAGGATCGTCTTCCTCGAGCGTGACCGCCATGACGCTCGATCGACGAACCGCGTCGATCGTGTCGCGGAAGCACTCGACGGTGGGACCCGCGTCGAAGATGTCGACGTAGCCTTCGTAGCGAAACCCTTCCTGCTCGAGCATCGCGCGCGCCGGCGCGGTGTCACCATGCACGGCGCCGATCGCTTCGCGTGCCGCGGGCGGCAGCAGGTTCACATACACCGGATGCTTGGGCATGAGCTCGGCGATGAACGACTTCTGGCCGATGCCGGTGAGGTAGTCCGCGGTCGAATACTCCATCGCGAAGAAATGGCGGCCCAGTCCTTCCCAGAACGGGCTGCGGCCATCCGGCTCGACGCGGCCGCGCAACTCGGCGATGACCTTCTGTGCGAACCGGTGCGAGAACTCCGCGATGAACAGGAACCGGCTCTTGGCGAGCAGCGCTCCGTTGTGACGATGCCGGTATTCCTGATCGAGGAAGAGCGAACACAGCTCGGAGTGCCCGGTGTGATCGTTGGCGAGGAACAGCGTCGGCGTGACGGTGTACACGCCCAGCGTGCGCGAAGCGTGCACGAGCGTGCCGACGTGATAGTTGTACCACGGCTCGCGCAGTCCGACGGCTGCTTCGATGCCGCAGATCCCCACGACGCGTCCCCCAGCTTCGTGCGATGCGTCGACAAGCACGAACATGTAGCACTCGTCGGGCTTGTCGGCGCGACCTTCGAAAGACGCGAGCGCGCGCTCGATGCGCTCGGCGAGCCGCTCGCGGTTGGCGGGAAGCGTGGTGAGGCCGGTGCCCGTGCCTTCCGAGAGCGCGTACACCGCAGGCAGGTCTTCGCGCTCGATGGGGCGGACGAAGAACATCGAACCCCCGGGGCTGGCGACTAGGGATTAGGGGTTAGGGGTTAGTGTGCCTGCGATGTACGGCAACGTGACCGACGCATCCTATTCGACGCATTGAGTGGTCGACCGCACACTAGTCCCCAATCCCCAATCCCCAGTCCCGCCGTCGAGGGTCACGCTACACCAACGCCCGATTCACCGCCGCTTCCAGCCGCGCCAGACCTTCCAGGATCTCGTCGAGCGAGATGACCAGCGACGGCGCGATGCGCACCACGTCGGCGCCTGCCATGAGCACCAGCAGTCCCGCATCGCCTGCCGCGTTCATGACCGCCGCCGCCTTGCCCCGCAACGGTTCGGCGAGCTCGCAGCCGATCCATACGCCTTCGCCGCGCAAGTCGGCGAACACCTTGCGGCGGCCATTGATCGCGCGCAGCCCCTCCATGAACAGGGCGTGACGCGCCTTGACGCCGTCGAGCACTTCGGTGGTATTGATCAGGTCGAAGACGGCCCCGGCGACGGCGCAGGCCAGCGGATTGCCACCGTAGGTCGTGCCATGCACACCCACCGAGAACGCCTGCGCGATTTCGGCGGTCGTCAGCATCGCACCGATGGGGAATCCGCCGCCAAGGCCCTTCGCGCTGGTCAGGATGTCGGGCACGATGCCTTTCTGCATGTACGAGAACAGCGCGCCGGTGCGTCCCATGCCGCTCTGGATCTCGTCGAGGACGAGCAACGCGCCGTATTGCGTGCAAAGTCGCCGCGCCGCCTGCAGGTACTCGGGCCGCCCGGGCGTCATGCCGCCTTCGCCCTGCATCGGCTCGAGGATCACCGCACAGGTGTCCTTGCCGCGTTGCGCGAACAGCGCTTCGAGCGCCGCGGTGTCGTTGTACGGAACATGGGTGATGTCGCCCGGCGGCGGGCCGAAGCCCGACGCGTACTTCGCTTGACCGCCGGCGGTGACGGTGAACAGCGTGCGACCGTGGAAGGCGTTCACCGTCGACACGATGAGCGCCTTGTGCTCACCGTAACGGTCGTGCGCATAGCGACGCGCGAGCTTCAACGCCGCCTCGTTCGCCTCGGCGCCGGAATTGCAGAAGAACACGCGCTCCGCGAACGTCGCGTCGACCAGGCGCTTGGCGAGCCGCAGCGCCGGCTCGTTGGTGAACCAGTTCGACACATGCCAGATGGTGCGTGCCTGTTCCTCGAGTGCCTTGACCATCGCGGGATGGCAATGGCCGAGCGCAGTGACCGCGACTCCGCTCGCGAAGTCGATGTACATGCGGCCTTGCTGGTCCCACACGCGCGAGCCTTGCCCGCGCACCGGGATGAAGGCTGCCGGTGCAAAGCACGGCACCATCACTTCGTCGAACATCGCGCGCGTCACCGGCATGGTGAGCGCGTCGGGATGGGGGAGGGCCGCGTCGCGACGCGACGACGCTTCGACAGCGGCGCGGGCTGCGGAGGTGAGCGCGTTCACGTCGTTCACCCGGCGGCCGCAACGAGCTGGATCTCGATGCGGTAGCGTGGATCGCACAGCTTCGCCTGCACCGTCGCGCGCGCGGGTCCTTCGCCCGGCGGCACCCACTCGTCCCACACGCTGTTCATCGCCACATAGTCGTCGATGTTAGCGAGGAAGATCGTTGCCGAAAGGATGTGGCGCTTGTCGGTGTTGGCTTCGGCGAGCAGGTGATCGATCTGCGCAAGCACCGAGCGGGTTTGCTCGGCGATGTCGCGCTTGGGATCCTCGGCCACCTGGCCGGCGAGATAGACGAGACGTCCTGCCGGCGCTGGCGCATAGATCACCAGGTCGGACAGGCGGCGATGGACGTTGCGGCGTTCGATCATGAGTGCGTTCGCGCGAAAGTTTCGCGAGCCGGCTTGCGCCTTCTGCTAGCTGTGCGTCCCGTCGGCTCGCACGATACTTTCGCGCGGTCTATAGTTAGCGCGCCCGGCTTGAGGCGGCTCTGCGCCGGGGCGTGGCAACAGCGACGCAAAACCGAGCGCAACACGCGGCATGGTGCTTTCAGTGCGCGCATTCCGCTCCCCGTGACCTAGATTGTAGTCGCAAATGACACCTCGCTTCGCTTTAGGCCTGTCGGCCGTCCTCATGTTCCTCGCTGTGGCCTGCGGCGCGTTCGGTGCGCATGCGCTGCGCAGTCGCCTGACGCCGGAGGCGTTGTCGATCTGGCAGACGGCGGTCCAGTATCACGCGTGGCACGCGCTTGCGCTGCTCGGCGTGGGACTCTGGCTTGCGCGCACGCCCGAGGTTGGCGCACTCGCCTGGGCCGGCTGGCTGTTCGTCGCCGGGATCGTGCTGTTTTCCGGCAGCCTCTATGCGCTCGCTTTCACCGGCGTGAAAGGCTTGGGCGC
>DATKLH010000032.1:0-15846 GCA_035542515.1 Casimicrobiaceae bacterium | reverse complement strand
TGCCTGGTTGGTTCGCATGGCCCGACGTGTCGACGTTGGCGCTGATCGTCGTACCTCTCGCGGTGTTCCTCGCCTACGCCATCTTCGGAGCGACCGGATTCGGTTCGTCGATTGTCGCGGTGCCTTTGCTGGCGCACGTGTTTCCGCTGTCGTTCGCGGTACCGCTGGTCACGGTGCTCGATACCTTCGCCGCGACCTCCGCATCGATCCGCCAGCGCGAGCATGTCGCCTGGCCCGAGTTCGTACGCCTGCTTCCGGCGCTGCTGGTCGGCATGGCGATCGGCAGCACCTTGCTCATCAATCTCCCGCGGACCCCGGCGATATTCGCGCTCGGCTTGTTCGTCACCTTGTACGGAAGCTACTTGTTGCGCGGGCCCGCCGCGCTCGTGCGCGCGCCGGTGTGGCTCGCGTGGCCGATCGGCATTGTGGGCGGCGTGTTCTCGGCGCTGTTCGGTACCGGGGGCCCCATCTACATCGTTTTCCTGTCCGCGCGCATCCACGACAAGACACGCCTTCGCGCGACATCCGCGCTCGTCGTGACGGTCAGCGTCTGGATCCGCTTCGCATTGTTCATCGCCACCGGTCTGCTGCTCAATGCCCCGGTATTCATGCTTGCGGCACTCGGACTGCCAGCCATGATCGTGGGACTCAAGCTCGGCAACCGCATGCATCACGCCCTGTCCGGTCGAGGCGTTCTGCGTCTGATCGCAGCGTTGTTGCTGCTCAATGGAGTCACGCTCGTTTGGCGCGCGCTCGCCGATTGGCGTCTAACGTAGGCGCGGTGCCGCGCACCTGTGGTGCGCGAGTCGATGCACGAAGCAGCGCGCGATCAGCCGCGCGACGGCGATGGACGATCGGCGAGCAGGCGCTCGACCAGGTCGGTGAGCGTGCGATCGCGTGGGGTGACACCGCTCGCGAAGCTCGCGACCGGATGGCCGTTGCGATCGACGACGTACTTGTGGAAGTTCCACTGCGGCGCGGTGCCGGTCGCCGCGGCCAGTTGCTTGAACAGCGGATTCGCGGCGATGCTCGTCACGCTCGACTTCTCGAACATCGGAAACTGCACGCCATAGGTCGTGCGGCAGAATTCCGCGATCTGCTTGTTGCTTCCCGGCTCCTGGTTGAAGTCGTTGGAAGGGAATCCGACGACGACCAATCCGCGGTCCTTGTACTTGCGGTACATCGCTTCCAGGCCCTCGTACTGCTTCGTGTACGCGCAATAGCTCGCCGTGTTCACCACCAGCAGGACCTTGCCCTCGAACTGGCACAGCGACTCTGTTTCACCTGTTTGCAGCCGGTTGAAGGTGTATTGCAGCAGCGCCGGACATGCTTGACCGGCGGCGGCGACGTTCAGCGTATCGTCCGTGCTGCCACCGCGATCGAAGATGGCGATCGGCGCGCCGGCTGCGGAAATCAGCGGGGCGCTGGAGAAGATCTCGTCGGTCGCGGCTGCCGGATCGAGCGGAGCCTTGAGGGCGCGCTCGCGCTGTGCTGCTTCCGAGCGCGGCGAATCGTCCTCCAGCGTGTCGGGATCGTCCTTGCTGCAGGACAGGCGAGTGATCGGCCCGAGGGCGGCGACCACGCGCTCGTCTTCGAAGATTTCGGACAGCGGCAGGTACGCATCGCTGCGCACGCCTGGTGCGTCACCCGATGCGTCGTCCGCCGAAGGATCCGGCAGCACCGCGATCGGCCCAAGTCCCCTGGACAAAAGCTCGCTTGACGGGCGTGTGTAGACCCACCCGCCGATGCCGGCGAGCGTCACGACCAGCGCGGTTCCGGCGAGGACTCGCCGATGCTTGCGCCAAGCTCCCTGGATCGATGGCATGCTGATCTTTGTCTTGGACAACGCCTGGAACTCGATTAGAATCGGCGCGGGGGACCGCCTTTTTTGAATGTATGAACAAACCACTCGAGCCGCAAGGCCTCCACTTCAACATCAGCGCCGTCGAGCGGGAGACCGGCCTCTCGAAAGACGTCCTGCGCATGTGGGAGCGGCGCTACGGTTTTCCCAAGCCGGGCCGCGACGACAACGGCGAGCGCCAATACAGCGCCGTCGACATCACCAAGCTGCGAGCCATCAAGCGCTTGATGGACGTCGGCATGCGGCCTGGGAAGATCATAGGCCTGGCGCAGGACGAGCTCAATGCACTTGCCGATGCGCGATCGGTCGAACGGCGCGAAGCCGCTGCTCCGGTCCTGGAGCGCGACATCCTGTCGCTGCTCCGCTCCCACGACGCGGCTGCCTTGCAGCAAATGCTTGCGAACATGGTCATGCGACAGGGCCTGCAACGTTTCGTTCTGGATACCGTCACGCCGCTCAATCGCGCGATCGGCGACGCGTGGATGCGCGGTGACATCCAGGTCTTCGAGGAACATCTCTACACCGAGCAAGTGCAGGTCGCTCTCCGCACGGCCATCAACGCATTTCCGCGCCAGGTTGGCACACCGCGTGTCCTGCTCACCACGTTTCCCAACGAGCTGCACGCAGTGGGCCTGCTGATGGTCGAAGCGCTTCTGACACCGGAGGGCGTCCAATGCATCTCGCTGGGGTCGCAGACGCCGCTCGAGGACATCCGGCGCGCCGCGGTTGCGCACAAGGTGCACATCGTCGCGTTGTCGTTCTCCTCCGCGTTCCCGTTACGCCAGGCGACCGAAGGTTTGCTGACGCTGCGGCGACAGTTGCCAGCGCAGGTCACGCTTTGGGCCGGCGGCGAGATGACGCGTCGCATCCGCAAGACGCTCCCGGGTGTCGTCCTGATTCCCGATCTCGCCGCGTCCATCAATGCGCTGCGCAGCTGGCGAACGCACTGGGTGCCTCCGGCAACCTAGATAACAGACCCAAATCGATGCGCTCGTTCAACGCCAGGGCGCGGACGCCATCGCTTTTGGTTGCGCACCGCGCACTGCATTCGCATCGACGCTAAGCTGGCGCGAGCGTAAGGCGCAAACCCATGTGGTCAGCCCGTTCGCTTTGGACGATCAATCTCGCCGGCCTGGCGCTCTACGTCTTCCTGACGTGGGATGCGGTGCGCACCGGCGTGCCCGTGTGGCTGGTCGTCGTGGGCGTGCCCCTGGTCTACTTCGGGATCGTGGTACTCATGACCTGCGCGTATTTCTTCATCGCCTGCGTGTTCCGCTCGGTCCCGCCGCGCGACGTGCGACTCGATGCACGCGGCGTCGCGCGATTGTTCGTCACCGAGCTGTGGAGCCTCACCTTCGCGGCCTATCGCATGATGTTCTATCGATGGATCGCGCAGGATTCCAAACCGGCGCGCGCCGAAGTCCCGGTTCTGCTGGTGCATGGGGTGTTGTGCAACGCCGGGGTATGGGATCGTCTGATGCGCTACCTGCGACGTCGCGGCGTGGGTCCGCTGTACGTGATCTCTTACGGGCCGCCGCTCCACGGCATCGACAGTTTCGCGGAGCAACTCGCCTCGCGAATCGACGCAGTCCTCGCGCAGACCGGCGCACGCCAGGTCGTGCTCGTCACCCATAGCATGGGAGGGCTGGTTACACGCGCGTACGTCGCGCGCTACGGCGCGTCCAAGGTTCGGCGTGCAGTGACTATTGCCGCACCCCACCACGGCAGCGTGCACGCCTGGCTGTTCGTCGGTGCCTGCCTTGCGCAGATGCGTCCCGGGAACGCGTGGCTCGATGCGCTCAATGCGAAAGCCACCTGCAACCCGCCGCCGCTGGCCTGCATCTGGTCGTGGCACGACTCGATGGTCGCGCCGCAGACTTCGAGTCGACTCGAGGGTGCGGTCGATATCCCGATCGCCGGAGTCGGTCACACGGCGATGCTTGCCGATCGCGATGTCTTCGCCTTGGTGCTGGAACAGCTCGCGTTGGCCGGAGTCGACGGCGCGTCGCGCGTCGCCGATGTTGCCGAAAGCAAGGCCTGATGGGCGTTGGTCGTTAGCGTTTCCAACTACCGGTGCGGCACATGCGCGAATTCCAAATGTGAGCTCGCACAGCACCTCGTCCGGTCCGTTAGCGGCCGAGCGCTAACAACCGACACCGCCGTTCACGCCGTCGACGCTCGTATCGCGCACTACCAATGGATTCCTTGCGTCAACTGCGCAAACGCGACCTGCTCGGCCGTGAGCGAAGGCGCCTCGCCTTCCTTGCGTCCCTGCGCGGCAGGAGAGTCGGGGAACATGTTGTAAGCGGTGTTGAGCAGCACCTGCGTCAGCTTGGGCGCGAGGGCGTGGCAGACCGAGCCGTAGATACCGAGTCGCGTCGCGATGCGCGTCGGCTTGTACACGATCGCCTCGATCACCAGTCCCGCAGCCTCCTCGGGCGATAGCGTCGGGACGTTCTCGTAGATGCGCGTGGGCGCGATCATCGGCGTGCGCACCAGCGGCATGTTGATGGTGGTGAACTTCACGTTCTTGTCGAGCAGCTCCGATGCCGCGCAGGCCGACCAGGAGTCCAGCGCAGCCTTGGATGCGACGTAGGCGGAGAATCGCGGTGCATTGGAGAGCACGCCGATCGAGGAGATGTTGATGACGTGTCCGCGCTTCTGCTCGAGCATGCTGGGCAGGAAGCCCATGATCAGGCGCAGCGCACCGAAGTAGTTGAGCTGCATCGTGCGCTCGAAATCGTGGAAACGGTCGAGCGAGTTGACCACCGCGCGGCGGATCGAGCGTCCTGCGTTGTTGATGAGATAGTCGACGCCGCCGTGATCGGCAAGCACGCGCTTGACCAGTGCATCCGACGATGCCATGTCGGAGACGTCGGCCGTGTACATCCACGCGCGTCCGCCCATCCGATCGATTTCCTGCTTGGTCTCGACCAGCTTCTCCTCGCCGCGCGCGACGATCAGGACCTTCGCGCCCGCCTCCGCGAGCCGCAGCGCCGTGGCCTTGCCGATACCCGACGATGCGCCCGTCACGAGCACCACGCGGTCACGCACCTGGCCCGCGAGGCTGCGATCGATGAACAGGTCGGGGTCGAGATGACGCTCCCAGTAATCCCAAAGCGTGGCGGCGTAGGACTCGAGGCGCGGCACTTCGATGCCGGATCCCTTCAGCACCTTGGCTGCCTCGCGGTTGTCGTAACGCGTCGGCCAGTTGACGAACTGGAAGACGTCGCGCGGAATGCCGAGGTCGGTGAGCACCACGCGGATCGCACGCTTCACCGGCGCCAGCGAGCCCAGCCCATGCAGGATCGGCAGCGGGATGAACCCGAACAGCTTCGCGTTCACGCGCATGGTCATGAGCGGCGCGTGCGCGGCGTGGGCGAAGATGTTGAGCACTTCGCCGATGCGATGGGGCTCGGGGTCGGTCAGATGGAAGCACTTCCCGTCCAGTCCGCGCTTGTGCGCGATGTAGTCGAGCGCATGGGCGACGAAATCGACCGGCACGATGTTGATGCGTCCGCCTTCGATGCCGATGGTCGGCATCCATTGCGGCAGCATCTTGCGCATCTTCTGGATGGTCTTGAAGAAGTAGTACGGCCCGTCGATCTTGTCGATGAAGCCGGTTTTGCTGTCGCCGACGACGAAGCCGGGACGATAGATGCGGAACGGACGCTTCGATTCGTGGCGCACCACGCGTTCGGACTGGTGCTTGGTGCGGAAGTAGGGATGGTCGAGCTCTTCGGCTTCCTCGAACATGTCCTCGCGAAACACGCCTTCGTAGAGGCCGGCGGCGGCGATGGAGCTCATATGATGGAAACACCCCGCACCGATGGTGTCGGAGAGCTTGACCGCATTGCGCGTACCTTCGATGTTGGCCTTGTCCTGTGACTCGGCCGGTGCCTGCAGATCGTAGATGGCCGCCAGATGGAAGAAGTGATCGATGCGACCCTTGAGCTTCGCGATGTCGGCGGGCGCGATGCCGAGGCCGGGCTTGGTGATGTCGCCATGCACGGCGACGATGCGACGATCGTCGGCGTTCCAGCGCTCGCGCAAGCTCGCGAGCTTCTTGTTCGACCCGCGCCGCACCAGGACGTAGATCGGCTTGCCGCGCTTCAGGAGATTGCCGATCAGATAGCTTCCGATGAAGCCGGTCGCACCGGTCACGAAATAGGCCATGGGGAATCTCCTGGTCGGGGTAAGCGCGCCGCGCAGCGACCCGGTCTGACGCCAGTCGTTCAACGCGGGAAGTCAACGGATTGTAACGTCTTGTCCGCCGGTATTCGCGCTGCTGGCAAGGCCATCGCATGCAACGACGCCATCAGGCGCGTGCCAGGCGGCGTCGGTCCCGCCGAACAGTGCTTCGCGACCGACGGGTGCGAGGCTCGGGCGGACGTGCATTAGGCGACGCGCTCTAAACGCCGCGCCTACAATGGTCTACGATCCGACCGGACCGAGGAATCGTCAACAGGGGTGGGACATGCTGAAGAAGGCGAAGGCACAGGCCGCCAGCGAGCGGGCGAACAATGCGCAATCGGCGGGCGCTGCCAAGGACGAGCAGGCGGGGTCGGTCATGGACCTGTCCGAACGCATTCTCGAATCGTCGCGTCAGATCTGGCTCGCAGGCCTCGGCGCGTTCGCTCGCGCGCAGGCGGAGGGGTCGAAGGTGTTCGAGTCCCTGGTGCATCAAGGCGAAGCGCTCGAGACGCGCACCAAGCGCGCAGCCGTGGACAAGGCCGCCGCTGCACGCGATGGCGCGCGCGCCAAGGCCAAGGAAGTCCAGGCGATCGCCGGCGGCACCTGGGACAAGCTCGAGCAGGTGTTCGAGCGTCGCGTCGAGCGCGCATTGTCGAAGCTCGGTGTACACACCCAAAGCGACGTGCAACGACTCACCGAGCGCGTCGAGGAATTGTCGGTCGCGGTCAACGACCTGATTCGCATCACCGGCGTCAAGCCGCGTGCATCGGCACGCAAATCGCAGGGCCCGACCGCGGTAAGCGCCGCTGCGACTGCTGACCGGTCGGACAACACCGCGCGCGGCGAAGGAACGTTGCCAACAGAAGCGAGCGCTGGAAAGAAAAAGTCCAAGGCGGCGCGCAAGACGATCCGCCGTGCGCGCAAGTCTGCCAGGACCGCAACGAAGTAGCAGGGTCCGACGCCGCGTCGCGCGTGTGTTCGCGCGTCCGCGTGCTGGCGAGACGCGAGCGAGCGATACGACGCTACGGTAAACGCGGGCCGCGCGCTTGTGCGCGGATGCCGCGAGCTCGATCGACTGCAATCGGGCTCGCAGCGTCGTTGCAACGACCGGCGCGCGCGCTATTCGCGGTTCAGTCGCTCGACCTGCTTGAT
Source organism: Casimicrobiaceae bacterium (assembly GCA_035542515.1). Taxonomy (GTDB): domain Bacteria; phylum Pseudomonadota; class Gammaproteobacteria; order Burkholderiales; family Casimicrobiaceae; genus VBCG01. Next base: position 8,639 of record DATKLH010000032.1, on the reverse strand, counting down.
GTAGTTGGTCATCGCGTCGTCGCGCGACATTCCCTTGAGCTTGGCCCAGGCGTCGTATTTCGCGCCGCCCACGAAGTCGAAGCCACCCGGACGCGCGCCCTGCACGTCGCCGTCGGTCGCCTGCTTGTAATAGGAATAGAGCTTGAGCAGCGTCGCATTGTCTGGGCGCTTCTTGGTTTGCTTGGCCGCTGCGGCCGCGCTGTCGAAGCGCGACTTGAGGTCGTCGCTTTGCGTGGCGGCCTTCGCGGATCCGCTCGGCGTCTTCTTGGTTGCAGCCATCCCTCCTCCTCGCTCGTCACGACCTGCCGGGTCGTGCTACTTTAGCGCGAAGCCAAAACCAGGCGCAAACGCCTGCGGTTCGCGCTGCGCTGCCTCCGGCGCGCGCCTACGAACCGGACAACCGACATCATCGCCAGCATGGCCGACAAGCTCTCCGCAGTCGACACGGCGTGGCTGCGCATGGACCGCGAGTCCAACCTGATGATGATCTGCGGCGTGTTCGTGTTCCGCGACCGCATATCGGTCACGCGCATGCGCTCCGTGGTTGCAAAGCGCTTTCTCGTATTTCGGCGATTCCGGCAGCGCCCGGTCGAATCCGCCGCCGGCGCGTCCTGGGAAGACGATCTTCGTTTCGACATCGCGCGCCACGTGCGTGGCGTTCGACTGACCGGCGCGGCGGGTAAGCCCGAGCTTCAGGGCCTCGTCTCCAAGCTCGTCGCCGCGCCGCTCGACGCTCGGCATCCGCGCTGGGAATTCGTCGTCGTGGAGAACTACGACGGCGGCAGCGCGATCATCCTGCGCATCCATCATTGCTATGCCGACGGAATCGCGCTGGTGCGCGTCATGTTGTCGATGACCGACGCCAGCCCGGAAGGTCCTCCAGCCATGCCGTTCAGCGCACGGGAACATCGATCGCGCAAGCGGGTGAGCACCAACGATGACCCGCTGGCCTGGATGGCTCCCTTGACCGGAGCGCTGTCCACGGCCCGCAAGCTGGGCGCGGCGCTGGTGGAGAAGGGCGTCGAAATCTGGAACGATCCCGGCAAGGCGGTGACGCTCGCCGAACAGGGCGGGGCGCTCACCGCGGAGATCGCGAAGCTCGCGTTGATGGAGAGCGATTCGCCGACATCGTTCAAGGGTGTTCCGGGTCGCAGCAAGCGCGTGGCGTGGGCGCCCCCGATCGCCCTCGACGAAGTGAAGACGATCGGCAAGGCGCTGCGCGCGTCGGTCAACGACGTGCTGCTGTCGTGCGTCGCCGGCGCGTTGCGCGGCTACCTGGTGGAAAACGGAGAGAAGGTCGAAGGCGTGATGATCCGCGCGCTGGTGCCGGTCAATTTGCGCCCGCTCGAAGACGCCTGGAAGCTCGGCAACCACTTCGGTCTGGTCTTCCTCGACCTGCCGATCGGCATCGAGAATCCGGTCGAGCGGCTCTATGCCGTGCGCACCAACATGCAGTCGCTCAAGACCAGCATGCAGCCGGTGGTGGCGCTTGGATTGCTCGCCGCGATGGGCGCGGGACCGCGTGTATTGCAGGAAGCGTTGCTGAGCGCACTGGCGCGCAATGCGACCGCGGTGATGACCAATGTCCCGGGACCGCAGGAAGCGCTCTACCTGGCCGGTGCGCGGATCGAGCAGATCATGTTCTGGGTCCCGCAGTCCGGCGACATCGGCGTGGGCGTGTCGATCATTTCGTTCAACGACACGGTGCAGTTCGGCATGCTGACCGACAAGGGGCTGTGCCCGCATCCGGAGCGCGTGATCGATCGCTTCGGCGAGGAGTTCGAGAAGCTCCTGCTCACCACGCTGCTGAGTCCGTGGCCGCGCGAGAGCGATCTCGATCCGGCGCAGGCGGCTGCGGCGCTTGGGTTCTGACTTCCGCGCTCATTCCAGTTCTGTCTTCGCAAGCTCGACATCCAGCCGCTCCATCGCGTCGGCGGGCTCGATAGCCGCCGCCTTTTCGTAGAGTCGCGTCGCTTCGTCGAGTCGCGAATTGCCGAACAGCAGCAGCAGTCCGTTGGCGTATTCGACGTGCGCGATCGCCGAATCGGGAAACAGCTTGAGCGCCTTCTGGAAGTGCTCGAGCGCAGAATCCTTTTTCGCGCCATAGGTGACGCCGGCTACCAGCCCACCCACCTTCTCGATCACGGCCGCCTGGTAGGCGCCATACGCGGTGTGCGCGTCGGCGTGATTGGGTGCGAGCTTCAGCGCGGTGAGCAGCGCATCCTTGATCTTGCCGCCGAAGCCTTGCGCCAACGCCTTGGCGACCGATATGCCCTGCCCATAACGTCCGAGCGCATACGCGTAGAGGTAGTGCGCGTTGGCGTCCTTCGGAGACGCTTCGCGTCGCTCCTGGGCCCACTGAGCGGCTTCCTCGAACAGCGCGAGCCGGGTCGCCTCGTTTTTCTCGATGTAATTGGCGTAGATCGCCTGCGCCTTGATCGCCGCATTCGCACCTGCGTCGCCGGCGGCACGGCCGGCCTCGACCGCCTGCTGGAAGTCGCCCGCGTGATAGCTCTTCCACGCCGCGACGGCGTCGGCCGATTTGGGGAACGGTTCCAGGTCGCCGCGGTGCAGGCGTATCCAGTTCTTCTTCAGTCCGGCGTTGTCGTAGCTGTAGGCCTTGTCGGCGTGCGGGAACTTCGCCCATTTCTTCGCCATGGTCGGTCTCCTCCATTCATAGATATTCGACGCCGAGCTTTTCGATCAGCGCGCGCTGGTCGTGGCGCAGGAACGGCGCGATCAGCGCCAGGACCTGATAGGCGGCGAAATCGAGGTCCGCGTGCTCCTCCGCGCCAGCCCGGGTCGCTCCGCGCCACGCATGCTCGATGCGCTGGAACGACATCCAGTAGGTGGCGACCAGCGCGACGTTGTGAGCCAGTGCCGCGAGCTCGCGGTCGGTTGCGTGCAGCGTTCCTTCCTCGCGCATGCCGCGACAGATCGCGAGCAACGTCGCTTCGCCGCCGCGCGTGAGGCCCGCGAAGCGCATCGCGATGCGACGGTTGCGCGAGGTGATCTCGTCGAGGTCGCGATAGAAGAAGCGAAAGGTCCACATCCGCTCGAACAGCAGGTGCAGCAGCAGCCAGAGGTCCTCGACGCCGGGCGGCCGATCGCTCGGGACCGCCAGCAGGGGCGCGATGGCGCGTTCGAGCTTGCCGTACAACTCGCCGATGATCTCGTCCTTGTTGGCGAAATGATAGTAGAGGTTGCCAGGGCTGATCGCCATTTCGTCGGCGATGTCGGCCGTGGTGACATTCGGTTCGCCGACGCGATTGAAGAGCGCGAGCGCGGTTTCCAGGATGCGCTCGCGGGTCCTGCGCGGGGGCTTGCGCGCCGGCATCGATCACGCCTCGATGCGTCGCCATCGCGCCGGCGAGCGATGACGACCCACGCGCGTAACAGCTTCATCGCAGCGGACTGTCGGTTTGCGCATCCTCGGACCGTGCAGTGTCGGCGGGGTCGAACGCTCCCTTGTGATGGAAATAGACGAGCCCGGCTGCCCGCCGCAACGCCCGCGTGGCGAGGACCGCGTTGAACAGCGCATCGCTCTGGAAGTGATCGAACATGAAGCGCAGCGCACGCTTGGCGCGAAAGCGCGGATAGCTGCGCACGAACGCGCGCGAGGGATCCTCGCCGCGTCCGGACAGGTAATCGGCGATCGCATGCCCCGCCGCGAGGCCGTGCTTGAGCGAGGTATGGATGCCGCCGGCGGTCACCGGCGAGACCATGCCGGCCGCGTCGCCGCACAGCAATGCACGGCGGCTTGCGGCGGGGCTCACCATGCCCCCGCAAGGAATCAGCCCCGCGCGGATCGACGTCGGACGCCTGCCGCGGAAGTCGAACACCGGCGCGATCTTGTCGAGCAGTGCGGGCATGATCGAGTGGCTGGGCGCTCGCTCGTCGAAGCGACGTGCGAGGCCCACCTGGGTGATCCCCACTCCGGCGACGACCCAGGCGATGTAACCGGGCGCTATCCGCCGATCGACGAAGCAATGCAGCTTGCCCGGATGCTCGATCTCGACACCTTCGAATTCGTGCTCGACGCCGAACAGGAACTTGCGATTGCGGCCCAGGCCCACGACTTGCGCCACCCTGGAGTTGGGACCGTCGGCGCCGACCAGGAAACGCGTGGTGCCGATGCCCTCGACGCTGAAGCCACTGCGGTCGCGCACCGCATTGCTGAAGGGGGTCTGGTAGCGGATTTCCGCCCCTGCTTCGCTCGCCCTGCCCGCGAGCCAACGCATCACGTTGGGGGTATCGGTTGCGAGAAAGTAGTAGCCGGGCGCCGCGAGGTCGATGTGGCGGAGGTCGGGCGCGTAGAGGCGCACGCCACCGATGTGCCGGCATAGCGCGCGCGGCAGAGCATCGAGCAACGCGATCTGGTCGATCGCATCCTTGACGATGATGCCGGTGGTGTGCAGCTTGTCGCCCGCGTCGGCTTTCTTCTCCGCGACGACGACCTTCGCGCCAGTGCGCGCGAGCGCGGTCGCGCAAGTCAGTCCGGCGAAGCTTGCGCCGACGACGATGCAGTCGAAGTCCACGGCAGCTTGCGACATCGGATCGGGAACGGAAGCCGGGACCGAAAGGATGCCCGAGTTCGGCACATCCGTCGACCGACTTCGGCCGCGCCGGCGCAGTCGCGCGACGAACGTGTCACGTTGCGCGTAACAGTCCGGCGCAGCGGACTTCAGCGCATCGCGGCGAGTCCGCGCTCGAGGTGTTGCAGTGTGCGTTCGAGATCGCGCGTCGCCTGGCGCACCGTCGACGCGTTCGCGTGATGAGTGCGCACCGGCCGCGGATCGTTGAGCGCATCCTCGATGTCACGCGTCCGGTCGTGCAGCCGGTCCACGCGCAGTTCCAGGCCGTGCTCGGCCAGCAGGTGGCCCATGCGCGACGCCCCACTGCGCAAGCGGTTGCGAGTGGCATTGAATGCGATGGCGCACATGCCCGCACGGTCCGCGTAGCTGAACGGGTTGGCGAAGAAGATGTCGGCGTCGCGGCGATCCGGCTCGAACAGGAGGATGTCGGCATGCGGATACTGCCGCTCGTACTTCTCCATGCCCACGCGCATGCGCGAATGAATGATCGCGCGGAACGTTTGCGACAGCACCACCGGCAACCCGCCCTGGTGCAGCGTATCCACCGACAACCGGGCACGGCCCGGCGCATCCGAGGCGTCGAAGGGAACCAGCGGGTTGATGCACAACAGCAGGTCGGTACCCGCTTCGAGAGCGAGCGAAGCATGCAGCGTCTTGTTCAGCGCGCCGTCGACGTAGTACTCGCCTTCGATTTCCACCGGCGGGAACAGACCCGGCAACGCGCTCGAGGCCTCGACGGCAAGCGAAATCGGAACGTGGTCGTGGCCGGGCGCGCCGAAGGCTATCGGCACGCCGGTGTCGAGCTGGGTCGCGACGACGAACAGGCGCGAGTGCAGCTTGCGGAAATCGTTGGTGCGGTTCTGCGTCGAGAACAGCCGCGCGAGAAAGGCGTCGATCGCTCCGTTGTCGAAGATGCCGGTGGGAACCGCGCGCGACAGGATCGCGAACGATTCCAGCACGCGGCGCCGCAGAGGACTGCGCAAGTATTCGATTGCCGCACGCCAGCCGAGCGCGGGCAGGCTCAGCAGTCGCTGACGATATTCGCGCAGCGCGGGGCGCAGGAACAGATCGGGCTTGAGGAACGCCTCGTCGCCGTCGTCGATGAAGATGCGGTACATCTGCGTCGGCGAGATGCCGTTGGCCAATCCGGCCGCGACGAAGCTTCCCGACGAAACGCCGATGTACACGGGCAGGGCATCGAGGTGCAGCCCTTCGATCGAATCGGCAAGCGCGAGCAGCGCGCCGACTTCGTAGATTCCGCCCAGCGGACCACCGCCAGCCAATGCGAGGCCGATGCGCGTTCCTCGGGTTGCGCGCGAGGCGCGCGAAGACGGGACAGGGTCGGTTCGGATCATCGTGGCACGTTCAGATGCAACGACGCCTGCGTGCGTGGCACGCAGGCGTGTGTGCGCGAGATCCGACCAGACGCGGCTGGTTTAGCGTGCGGCAGCGCGGCGGGTTGCGCGTCCTGTTGCGCGCTTCGCCGTGCGCTTGACCGTACGCTTCGCCCCCGCCTTGCGAGGCGCGGCCTTGGTCGCGACCGGAGCGGTCGGAATGCGCGTCACCAGCGCGCGGGCCGTGTCGGCGTAGCCGCCGACCACCACCCGTACTCCGCGTCGCGCCTGGTTCCACAGCGTGCCAACCTGGGTGAGCGACGATTCGATGCGATTGCCGACCAGCCGGATCGCGCGCGATTCGACGGCCGTGCCTTCCCTGACGAGGTTGCGAAAGACGTGCCCCGCCTGGCGTTCGGCCCATCCGCGCGTGACCACCGCTGCTCCAAGGCCCGCGAGCCAGACTTGCCGCGACGCCGTCATTACCGTGGTGCTCAAGCCGTCAAATCCATTCAATGTGTTCGCCATGATGTTCTCCGTGAGTCGGAACCCGAAAAAGCGCCGGCGCGATGCGCCACGTGTCGTCAATCTAGACCCGGACGCTAGAGTGATCACACTAATCGATGGTCGATGGTCGATGGTCGATGGGCGCGGGGATAATGCGCGATCGGAACGCTCAACCCTTCGGTCTCAGCAGCACCGCGAGCTCCGAGGAAAGCTTCGCGGCGATCGCATAGATCGACAGTTGCGGATTGGCTCCGATCGAGGTCGGGAACAGCGAGCCGTCGAGCACGTAGAGATTGGCGAGCTGATGATGCCGCCCGGTCTCGTCGACTACGGCGCTACGCGAGTCGGGGCCCATCGGACATCCCCCCATGACATGGGCGGACACCACCGGCGTAACCAGCGGGCTCAGATCGAAATCCGCAATCGCGCGGTGCGCATCGTCGGTGCGCGTGAACGCGGCGCCGTCGCCGTGGATCGGCACGACGCTTTTCGCGCCAGCCGCAAACTGCAGCTCGGCCATCGTAGTCAATGCGCGCCGGGCGCCGTCCCAGATGTAAGGCGTGAGCGGGTAGTCGAGGAGCGGCGTGCCGTCGTCGTTGAGATGCACGCGCCCGCCGGGACTGTCGGCATGGAACCCGTCGCGCAGCAGCGCGATGAGCACGTGCAGATGAGGCAGTTGGCGCATCCATTGCGCATGATGCGCGCCGTGGTTGGGCAGCGTGATCGCCGCCAGCACCGGGTGAATCGGCGGCGCTTCGATCTTGTAGGTCATTCCGGCTACCGGCGGATCGTTCATGAAATGATCCGAATAGACCGATTGAGGCGCGCCCGCGAAGCCGTCGATGCGCTCGGGCATGATCGCCGCGGACACCACCGTGGGATGGAGAAACGTGCGCTTTCCGACGATCTCGTAGGGATCGGGCAGTGCGCTTCGCAGGAGCAGCGCCGGCGAGCCGATCGCGCCGGCCGCGGCAACGAACGCGCGAGCGGTCACGGTGATCCTGCGGCTCGTCGGTGAGACGCCGCGCGCATCCATCGCGATGCATTCGAGCGCGTGCACGCCGTCGCCGCGCGTCGCGAAGCGCATCGCCCGGGTGCGGGTCAAAAGGGTCGCGCCACGTTCGAGCGCGCCAGGCACCGTGGTGACCAGCATCGACTGCTTGGCGTTCACCGGGCATCCCATCCCGCAATAGCCGAGATTCAGGCAACCGCGCACGTTGCGGCGAATCGTTCCCCACTTCACCTTCAATGCGTCGGCGCCCCGCGCGAGCGCCTGGTTGTTGGCGTTCGGCGGCACTTGCCACGGCACGATCGAAAGACGCGCTTCGACGCGTTCGAACCACGACGCAAGCTCGTTCGGCGAGAAGCGGGTGAGCCGATGGACGCGCGCCCAGTGCTGCAGGGTTGCGTCCGGGGTTCGGAACGAGCTCGTCCAGTTGACCGTCGTACCGCCTCCGACACAGCGGCCTTGCAGGATGTTGATCGCCTTGTCGCGCGTCTTGCGCGCGGCCGACTCCTGGTAGAGATCCGGATAGGCCTCCGCCTCGCGCATGTGGAAGTCACGCGAAGTGCGCAGCGGGCCTTCTTCCACCAGCGCAACGCTCAGGCCTGCGTCGCTCAGCGTCTCGGCGGCGATCCCGCCACCTGCACCGGTGCCGACGATGACCACGTCGGCGTCGAGCACCAGGTCGCGCGCGAGCGTCGACGCATCGACGATATGCCAGTGCGCGTTGCGCGGATCGACGTAGGGATTGTCGAAGTCGGACATCGATGACAATCAGCTCAGCGCCGGCGGCCCGTCGTACCCGATCCCGGCCCACGCGCGAGGATTGCCATACCACGCGGCGAGCACGAGCTGGTGAATCGCATCGTAGGCCGAGCGCAGCAAATGCGAGTTGCTGGTGCGCAGCCGCTCGAGGAACGCCTGCACCGTGTCGCCGTCAAGCTCCTGCCATCCGCGTGTGGTGTGCAAAAGCGCAACGCGCGTGGGTGCGAGCGCAAGCAGCGTGAACAATCGTGCAAGCTCGGTCTGCGCATGCGGCGGCAGTCCGGCGATCGCCTTATCGACGCCTTGCAATGTCTCGACGAGCGCCGCCTGCCGTTGCGCGCTGTCGTCGGGAAGCGCGCCCTGGAGCACGATCGGAATGAGCGCGGCGACGACCACTTCGCCGTCCTCGTCGAGCGCGTTGCGCTGAGGCGCACG
>DATKLH010000031.1:0-2403 GCA_035542515.1 Casimicrobiaceae bacterium | reverse complement strand
AGGCGACCACGAGCGCCGCCCCGTTCACCGCCAGCAGGACCCTGAGGATCGTGCCGAGGTTGCGCAGGTCCGGAAGGGTCGGCTGCTCGGAATTGTGCTTTATAATCGGCTGCATAGCTGCGGCCGTATGCAATCATCATGCCGATTGGCCGCCGCGCCGGGGTTCGCGCGGCAATGCGGGTCGGGCAGCCCGATTCGATGCCACCGGTCGCGTTACGCGCAGCCTCCGTAAACCGTTGTTGCGCGCCATTGTTTCGTACAGGCGCGTCGATCCGCAAGCTGCCCGCCGACCGCGCCGATGCCCTCCGTCCCCCCCGCCGAAGATTCCGACAAACGGACGCTTTCCGACGCACAGGTGCCGCCGCGCGGCACCTGGTCGGGTCGGTTCGCCGAACCGATGTCGGAGCGGATGCAGCGATTCAACGCGTCGATCGACTTCGACCAACGCCTCGCGCTCGCCGATATCGAGGGTTCGCTCGCGCATGCGCGAATGCTCGCATCGGTCGGGGTGTTGTCGACCCGGGACCTCGCCGACATCGAGCAGGGATTCGCCGAGATCCGCAAGGAGATCGGCGAAGGACGTTTCGCCTGGCGGCGCGCCGACGAGGACGTGCACTTCAGCCTCGAGAAGCGCCTGACCGCACTCGTCGGTGATGCCGGCAAGCGTTTGCACACGGCGCGCTCGCGCAACGACCAGGTGGCGACCGACGTGCGCTTATGGCTGCGCGGCGAGATCGACGCGCTGCGCGCGCAGCTCAAAGGTCTGCGCAACGCGCTGCTGGATCTCGCGGAGAAGCATGCCGACACGATCATGCCCGGCTTCACGCACCTGCAAGTTGCGCAACCCGTGACCTTCGGTCATCACCTGCTCGCCTACGACGCGATGATCGCGCGCGATATCGAGCGCCTCGACGATTGCAGGCATCGGGTCAATCGGCTGCCGCTGGGAAGCGCTGCGCTGGCGGGCACGAGTTATCCCATCGACCGCGAGCGCGTCGCGGCCGAGCTCGGCTTCGAAGCGCTCGCGCCCAATTCGCTCGATGCGGTGAGCGATCGCGATTTCGCCGTGGAATTCGTGAGCGCCGCGGCGCTGACCATGGTTCACCTCTCGCGCTTCGCCGAGGAGCTGATCCTCTGGTCGAATCCGCGCTTCGGGTTCGTCACCCTTGCCGATCGCTTCTGCACCGGCAGCTCGATCATGCCGCAGAAGAGGAACCCCGATGTAGCGGAGCTCGTGCGCGGAAAATCGGCTCGCGTCATCGGTCATCTAACGGCGCTGCTGGTGCTGATGAAGGCGCAGCCGCTCGCGTACAACAAGGACAACCAGGAAGACAAGGAGCCGCTGTTCGACACCGTGGACACGCTCTCGGATTGCGTTGCGATCTTCACCGACCTCGTATCGATGGGTCTTGCGCCCAACGCCGAGCGCATGCGTGCCGCCGCGGCGGAAGGCTACTCGACCGCGACGGACCTTGCGGACTATCTGGTACGCAAGGGTCTGCCGTTTCGCGATGCGCACGAAGCGGTCGCGCGTGCAGTGCGTCGTGCCGAAGCGTCTGCCGTCGATCTCGCAGAGTTGCCGCTCGCCGAGCTCCAGGCATTCTCGTCGTTGATCGCGGACGACGTGTTCGAAACGCTTACGCTCGATGGATCGGTCGCCAGTCGTAACCATCCTGGTGGCACTGCGCCGGAACAAGTGCGCAGCGCGATCGCCGTCGCACGCAACGAATTGGCCGGTACGTGAGAGCGTCGTTCGCCGCGCCTTTTCACCGTTGCATCCTCGACACCACGAGCTCCGCACAACGGTTGGTTAGGATCTCGGTTTTATGATCCATTCTTTCCCATGAACCTTGCCTTTCTAGGACTCGGCGTGATGGGCAGCCCGATGGCGGGCCACCTGGCACGCGCCGGACACACCGTCACGGTCTATAACCGCACCGCAGCCAAGGCGGCCGACTGGGTCGCGCGCAACGGCGGTCGCCGCGCGGCGACGCCTGCAGAAGCGGCCAACGGAGCGGAAATCGTGATGATGTGCGTCGGTAACGACGACGACGTCCGCAATGTCGCGACCGGGCCGGACGGCGCGATGGCGGGAATGCGCGCAGGAACGATCCTGATCGACCACACCACCGCTTCGGCTCAGGTCGCGCGCGAAATGTACCAGGCGGCCAAGGCGCGCGACATCGCCTTTCTCGACGCGCCGGTGTCCGGCGGTCAGGCCGGAGCGGAAAACGGGAAATTGACGATCATGGTCGGCGGCGACGAAGCGCCGTTGGGGCGGGCGCAGCCGCTGCTGTCCCACTACGCTCGCGCAGTCACGCTCATGGGCCCGCCAGGCGCGGGGCAACTTACCAAGATGGTCAACCAGATCTGCATCGCGGGCCTGGTGCAGGGCCTGGCCGA
>DATKLH010000030.1:0-17333 GCA_035542515.1 Casimicrobiaceae bacterium | reverse complement strand
GCGCTGTACGAAAAGCACAAGGTGCTCACTTATCCGCGCACCGACTCGCGCGCGCTCCCCGAGGACTATCTCAACACCGTCAAGGCGACGCTCGAGGAGTTGAAGGAGACCAACGCCTACGGCGGCTTCGCCCGCGAGATCCTCAAGCAGAAGTGGGTGAAGCCCAACAAGCGGATCTTCGACAACTCGAAGATCTCCGATCACTTCGCGATCATTCCCACGCTCGCACGACCCCGCGCGCTCAACGAGCTCGAGGCGAAGCTCTACGATCACGTAGTGCGTCGATTCCTCGCGGTGTTCTATCCCGCTGCGGAGTACCTGGTCACCACGCGCATCACGCGCGTCGAGGACGAGCCGTTCAAGTCCGAGGGCAGGGTGCTGGTGAACGCCGGCTGGCTCGCGGTGTACGGCAAGGAGGCCGCGGGCGACGAGCCGATGCTGGTGCCGGTCAAGCCCGAAGAGCAGGTAGCCACTGAAAAGGTCGACGTGGTACCGCTCACTACGCGTCCGCCCGCGCGCTTGAACGAGGCGACGCTGCTGTCCGCAATGGAAGGCGCCGGCAAGCTGATCGAGGACGACGACCTGCGCGAAGCGATGCGCGAGAAGGGCCTTGGCACGCCGGCCACGCGCGCGCAGATCATCGAAGGCCTCATCGCCGAGCGCTACATCCTTCGCGAAGGCAAGGAGTTGGTGCCCACTCCCAAGGCGTTTTCGCTGCTCACGCTGCTGCACGGCCTCGGCATTCCGGAGTTGTTCTCGCCCGAGCTCACCGCGGAGTGGGAATTCAAGCTGGCGCAGATGGAGCACGGCAATCTCTCGCGCAAGGAATTCATGCGCGAGATCGTGAGCATGACCAAGCACATCGTCGCGCAGGCCAAGAACTACGAGAGCGATACCATCCCGGGCGACTTCGCGACGCTCACGCAGCGCTGCCCCAAGTGCGGCGGCGAGGTGCACGAGAAATACCGCAAGTTCCAGTGCGTCGCGCCCGATTGCGACTTCGCGTTCTGGAAGATCCTCGGTGGCCGGCAGCTCGATCCCGCCGAAGCCGATGCGCTGTTGCGTGATCGCGAAATCGGCCCGCTCGAAGGCTTCCGCAGTCGCCTGGGCCGTCCGTTTGCCGCGAAGCTCAAGCTCAACGACGACAACGAAGTCGAGTTCGACTTCGGACCGCGCGCATCCGACGAGGACGGCGAAGTCGACTTCAGTGGTCAAACGCCGCTCGGCCCCTGCCCCAAGTGCGGCGGCAACGTGTTCGAGACACCCAATGCTTATGTGTGCGAGCGCGCCGTCGGCGAGGGCCGCACCTGCGACTTCCGCTCCGGGCGCACGATCCTGCAGAGGCCCGTGGAACGCGAACAGATGCAGAAGCTGCTCGCGACCGGCAAGACCGATCTGCTGCAGTTCGTCTCGACCCGAACGCGTCGACCGTTCTCGGCGTACCTGGTGCGCCAGGCCGACGGCAAGGTCGGTTTCGAATTCGAGCCGCGCAAGCCGGGCGAACGCGCTCGCCCGCAGCGCGGCGCACCGGTCCGCGTGCTCGGCAAGCATCCGCGCGACGGTGCGCCGGTCGAGGTTCATGCCGGCCGCTACGGACCCTACGTCAAGCATGGAACGACCAACGCAACGATTCCCGACCGGGACAGCGTCGAGACGTTGACGCTCGAGCAGGCGATCGAGCTCATCGATCAGAAGGCCGGCCGTTCGCCAACGCGGGCTAGCAAGACGCCTCGCGCACCAAGGACCGCGCGTGCGACGCCGGCGCGCGAAACCCAGGCGCCCGGGTACGGCGCGGCTGCGGCGCGCAAGCCACGCACTGTCGCAACGACCGCAACACGCGAAAAAAGCAAGACCGCGCGCGGCAACAGCGCCGCAACCAAGCACGCGGCGAAAAAGACCGGCAAGGCCGCATCGACGCCATCGGCGAAAAAGCGAGCGCCTCGCCGTCCGCCGGCCGGCAAATCGACCTCCCAGCGCAAGTCGCGCTGATCGGGGCGCCGCGGGTCGGTATCCTCAGCGCTCGCTCGTCATGGTCCGATGTCGAGCGACGGCTAACGACGCGGTGAGGCGCAATCCTGCGCAGCTTTGGAACCACGCGAAACGCGTGTCATCGAACCAACATCGCATCGGCTCGAGAACGCTGCCATGGCACGCTGGCTCATCATCGCGGGCGCGATCCTGATCGCTGCCGGGCTGGCGTGGCCGCTGCTCACGCGCCTGGGACTGGGTCACCTTCCCGGTGACATCAACATCGAGCGCGAGGGCTGGTCGTTCCACTTCCCGCTGGTGACCAGCATCGTGCTTTCGGTAGTGATCAGTCTTCTGCTTTGGTTGTTCCGCAAGTAGCTGTTCAACGCCACCCCCGGCTCGACGGTCGCGCGCTAAGGCGCGCCGCACATGACGACCAGGTCCGGCCCGTCGCCTTCCGCAATCCACCCCTTGGCCACCATCTGATCGCGCACGGCGCGGTCGGTCATGTAGCGATGGTTCGCGTCCTTGCGATTGTCGAACACGCGATACACCGGTTGGGTGCCCGCAGCACACGTGCCACCCGATGGCAGCACCATCTGCATGAATGCCGGATCCTCGAGCACGAAGGTGGGATTCTTCTGACGTGTCTGATCGCACTCGACGGTCCCGCGGCCGAAGAAATGCGAGTCGCCCAGCTCGGGCGGGATGTAGAACCGGCACACCGGTGACGTATTCGCCTGCGGGGCCGCGTACGCATTGAAGGCGTATCCGGTTCGTGTCCAGCGCGTTGGCGTGTTGCCCGCATCGAGATTCGCCTGCTCGACCGGCGAATACGTGATGAAGTAATGGTCGAGCGAGGCGTTGTAATACTCGATCACGGTCAGGGTGGCGGGACCGGCGAACGCCTGGGCTGCAACCACGGCGGCATGTGCATCGACCAGGCCGCTGCCGCAGATCGTGGTATCGCACGTCGAGCTCCCCAGGAAGGGCTTGGCGGTGGACACGAGCACGTCGCGCATCTGGCCCGGCGTGATGCCCGGCGCGACACCGCGTATCAGCGCCGCCACACCGCTCACCATCGGTGCGGCGAAGCTCGTTCCGCCGTAGCGATTGGCTGGCGCATCGACGGTCGGCGCTGTCGTGCCCGCGTTGGACAGCGCGTACACGCCGTCGACGAACCCGCCGCTGCCGTACTGTCCCCCAGGCGCGGCAAGGGCTATGCCCGCGCCGTAGTTGCTGTACACCGCACGACGCCCGGTCGAGCTGGTGGACGCCACGGCGATGACACCGGTGCAGTTCGCCGGCGTGTGATTGACGACATCGTCGGCGTCGTTGCCCGCCGCAGCGACGACGGCCTTCACCGCGCCATTGGCCAGCAGGACATTGATCACGGCTTGCGCCGAAGACGGACATTTCCCGTCGCCGCCGAGGCTCAGGTTCAACACGTGTGCTGGTGTCGGATTGGGTGGCACGCCCGGCACGGCCAGCCCGCCGGCCCATGCCATGCCGTCGATGATGTCGGAAAAGAATCCACCGCACTTGCCTAGCACGCGTACCGGCAACACCTTGGCGTACCAGTCGATGCCCGCGGTCCAGACGCCGTCGTTGGTGTTCGCGACGATGATGCCGGCGACGCTGGTCCCGTGCCATGAACTGTCCTCGACGCTGCAGCCGCCGCCGGCGAGCGGGCCGTTGATATCGGCCTGAGTCACCCAGTCACCCGGATCGGATGCATCCGGGTCGCGACCATCGCCGTCGTTGGCGCGCGTGACATCGCTCACGAAGTCGTAACCGGGCAGTATGCGGCCGATCATTCCGGCGTGCGGCAGCACACCGGTGTCGATGACTGCGACCACGGTCGTGGGGCTGCCGCGCGTCACGTCCCAGGCCGTCGTGGCACTGATGCCGGTCACCGTGTCATCGAGATAGCGCTGCGCGGTGTAGAACTCGTCGTTGGGAATGAAGGCGGGATGCAGCACGAGATCGACGTCGATGCTCGCGATGTCGGGACGCTGGCGCAGCATGGCGGCGATGCCTTCGGCCTGTGAACGAGAGACCGGCACCTGCAGTTGCGCCACGTGCGCCCCCATCGACATCGGCCGCACGTAGTGCAACGCCAATCCCGAATCGCTTGCCATCCGATCGACGTGCTCCGCCGCAGCGAGCAACGCCTTGCCTGCATCAGGCCGGAACGTGATGATGAACCGCGAAGCCGGTTCGAGCGCGAGGCTCGGCGTCGTGCCTGCCAGCGCGATGGTTGCAAGCACCGCGGCAACGATGATGGAGGCTCGCATGGTTAGATCCGGTTCCGAAGAGCAGGGAGCATAGCAAGGCATTCCGCGCGCGGTGAAGCCGGCCGTCGCCATCGAGAGCCGGGACGACGAGAGGACGGATTACGCGCGCTCGCGCGAACGACCGATACGACGGGCCGTCGCCAAGGCCGTGTGACAGACATCTGCGCAGATTGCTTTGCGTATCGAGGCGCTTTGCGACATGCGCACGCGAAACCATCCGACAACGCGCTCGCGTACAACGCCTTTCCGTCGTCCGCCAGGACGACGCCGCCAATCGCCGTGGCGAACGCGCTAGACGTCCAGGTTGCGCACGCCGAGTGCGTTGGACTCGATGAACGCGCGACGCGGCTCGACCTGCTCGCCCATCAGCGTGGAGAAGATCTCCTCGGAACCGATGGTGTCCTCGATCTGCACCTTCAGTAGACGCCGCGCGTTGGGGTCCATGGTCGTCTCCCACAGCTGCCCGGGATTCATCTCGCCCAGACCCTTGTAGCGCTGGATCGATATGCTGCCGCGCGCCTCGGCGAGCAGCCAGTCGAGCGCGTCCTTGAACGACTTCACGGCCTGCTGTTTCTCGCCGCGCTTGACCACCGCACCCGCATGGATGAGGCCCTGCAACACGTCGGCCGCAGAGCGAATCTGTGCTGCGTCGCCGCTCGCGAGGAAGTCCGCATCGAGCGCGGTGACGTGCGGCGTGCCATGGTGGGTTCGCACGATGACGATGCGCCGCACTTCCGTTGCCGCGTCGTAGCGAGCCTCCACGTTGACTTCGGGATCGTCGATTGCCGCCTCCAGCGCGATAGCGCTTTCGCGCGCAGCGGTGTCGCCGTCGAGATCGATCCGCACGCCGTTGAGGATTGCTCGCAACGCGGCGGGATCGACCAGGCGCGCCAGCCGCTCGATCACCGCTTCGGCGAGCAGGTACTCGCGCGCGACGTTGCCGAGCGACTCCGCAGCGAGCGGCGGAAGGTCGGTGCCCGGAACGAGCTCTGCGCCCTTGAGCGCCACACGTAACAAGTGCTGTTTGAGCTCGTGCTCGTCCTTCAGGTAAACCTCCTCGCGACCATGCTTCGCCTTGTACAGCGGCGGCTGGGCGATGTAGATATGGCCCCGCTCGACCAGCTCCGGCATCTGGCGATAGAAGAAGGTGAGCAGCAGCGTGCGGATGTGCGAGCCGTCGACGTCTGCGTCGGTCATGATGATGATGCGGTGATAGCGCAGCTTGTCCGGCGCGTACTCGTCCTTGCCGAATCCGGTTCCCAGCGCGGTGATCAGCGTGACGATCTCCTGCGAGCTGATGAGCTTGTCGAAGCGCGCACGCTCGACATTGAGGATCTTGCCGCGCAGGGGCAGGATCGCCTGGAATTTGCGATCGCGTCCCTGCTTGGCGGAGCCGCCTGCCGAGTCGCCCTCGACCAGATACAGCTCGCACTTGGCCGGATCGCGCTCCTGGCAGTCCGCGAGCTTGCCGGGAAGTCCGAACCCGTCGAGCACTCCCTTGCGCCGCGTCAGCTCGCGTGCCTTGCGCGCGGCTTCGCGCGCACGCGCGGCCTCGACGATCTTGGTGCAGATGATCTTCGCGTCCGCAGGCTGTTCGAGCAGGAAGTCGCCGAGCTTGCTTGCGACGATTTCCTGGACGATCGGCATCACTTCCGAGGACACGAGCTTGTCCTTGGTCTGCGAACTGAACTTGGGCTCCGGCACCTTGACCGACAACACGCAGGTCAGCCCCTCGCGCATGTCGTCGCCGGTGGTCTCGACCTTCGCCTTCTTGGCGATCTCTTCCTTTTCGATGTAATTGTTGAGCGTGCGCGTCATCGCCTGGCGCAGGCCGGTGAGATGCGTCCCGCCGTCGCGCTGCGGGATGTTGTTGGTGAAGCACTGAACCGATTCGGCGTAGGAATCGTTCCACTGCATGGCGATCTCGACGGTGGTGCCGTCCTTCTCGCCAACGGCGTGGAAGATCCGCGGATGCAGCACCGTCTTGCTACGGTTCATGTACTCGACGAAGCCCTTCACCCCGCCCGAGTAAGCGAAGTTCTCGCTCTTCCCGTCACGCTGGTCGGTGAGCTCGATCTTCACGCCGTTGTTGAGGAACGACAGCTCGCGGATCCGCTTGGCGAGGATCTCGTAGTGATACTCGATGCGCGAGAACGTCGCAGACGACGCCATGAAGTGCACTTCGGTACCGCGGCGATCGGTCGTGCCGGTGACCGCCAGCGGGCTTACCGCGATGCCGTTGCGAAACTCCATCTGATGCGCGTGGCCGTTGCGCCAGATGCGCAGCTTGAGCCAATCGGACAACGCATTGACTACCGACACACCCACGCCGTGCAGACCACCCGATACCTTGTAGCTGTTCTGATCGAACTTGCCGCCGGCGTGCAGCTCCGTCATCACGATCTCGGCAGCGGAACGCTTCTGCTCGTCGTCCTGCTTGATGTCGGTCGGGATGCCGCGTCCGTTGTCGACCACCGACACCGAGTTGTCGGCGTGAATGACGACCTTGATCTCGTCGCAATAACCGGCGAGCGCCTCGTCGATCGCGTTGTCGAGGACTTCGAACACCATGTGGTGCAGGCCGGTGCCATCGGAGGTGTCGCCGATGTACATGCCAGGGCGCTTGCGGACGGCTTCAAGGCCCTTGAGGACCTTGATACTGGTCGAATCGTAATCGTCGCCGTTGAATTCGGGTTTGGGTAGAGGCTGACTCATGCTTCGGGGAACAGGTGACAGGTAACCGATAACAGGCCACAGAAGAGGTGGGGCGTGGAAGTCTTCGTCATTGCATTCGCTAAAGTCCTGGTTTGTCCTCTGTGGGCTGTGGCTGTTGCCTGACCTTGATACCTGACCTGCGGCTCAGATCCTCATCGGCATGACGACGTACTTGTAATCTTCGCGTTCCGGCATGGTCACCAGCGCGCTCGAGTTCGCGTCACCGAACGCGAGGCACACCTTCTCGCTGCCCAGGTTGGCCAGGACGTCGAGAAGGTAGGTGATGTTGAAACCGATATCGAGGCCCTCGCCGTGGTAACCGGCTTCGAGCTCCTCCTCGGCTTCCTCCTGCTCGCTGTTGGTACAGATGATGCGCAGCGTGCCGTCGGCGAGCACCAGTCGAACGCCGCGAAACTTCTCGTTGGAGAGGATCGCCGCGCGCTGCAGCGCCGACAGCAGGTTGACGCGCGCGAGCTCGATCTGCTTGCCATGACCGGTGGGAATCACGCGGTTGTAGTCGGGGAACTTGCCGTCGACGACCTTGGAAACCAGTTCGACGTTACCGAAGCGGAAGCGCACCTGGTTGGCGAGGATGTCGATGGTCACCGGCGCTTCGCTGTCTTCGAGCAGCTTCGAGAGCTCGAGGACGGTCTTGCGCGGCAGGATGACTTCCTGCCGCGTGTAGTTGCCGTCGACCGCGAGACTTGCCCACGACAAGCGATGACCATCGGTTGCAACCGCCTGGAGCGAGTTGTGATCGATCACCAGCAGCATCCCGTTGAGGTAGTAGCGGATGTCCTGCTGCGCCATCGCGAACTCGGCGAGCTTGATCAGACTGCGAAAGTCCTTTTGCGGCAGCGAAAGCGTCTGCAGCTTCTCGGTGCCCAGCGTGATGCGCGGGTAATCGGCTGCGGCCAGTGTCTGCAAGTTGAAGCGCGAGCGTCCAGCGCGTACGGTCATCTTGTTGCCGGTGGTCTCCACGTTCAGCGGAGCATCGTCGGGAAGAGCTCGCAGGAGATCCTGCAGCTTGCGAGCTCCCACCGTTGTCGACTGGCCTTCCTTGCCGGCGAGATCCGACACTGCGGTAATCTGCATTTCGAGATCGGTCGCGGTGACGTGCAGCTTCCCGTCCTTGTGCTCGAGCAGAACGTTCGCGAGGATCGGGAGCGTGTGCCGGCGTTCGACGATGCCGGAGACAGCCTGAAGCGGGCGGAGCAGTGCGTCGCGTGGTATTTGTTTTAATTGCATTGTCGAACAGTAGGAACGTTAATAGGAGCCGCCCCGATTCGCGTATCGATTGCGATTTGCCTTGCCCGTCAGGGACTTGACCCAAGCATGACCGGCCGGATAAGTCGTGTGGGCCTTGTGGATCGTTTGGGGACGTTTTTGCCGTGTGAACCCGCGTCCCGTTTAATCCACAAATTATAGCGTTTTTGCACCTGTTTTTCCAGACGAATCAGCGCGTTTACGGACGCTTCTGCAGGATGAAAAGCGCACGGGTGAGGCGCGCGCCTGCCGCAGATGACGAACGCCGCGTCGACCGCCAGCAGGAAATGATCGGACGTGGGCACGATCGCCATCGCGAATCTGCGCGAATAGAAAAGTCGCGGGTTCACTGGCCGTTGCATCAGTCAGGGTCTCGTGGACCGCTTTGGCGCCTATGCGCCCTGCGGGACTTGCATCCGCCGGCGCGCTGCTCGCAGGTGGGTTCACGGGATCGCCGGCGCACTTTGTCGGCCCGGTCAGCTACGCAGGACCTGGAGCAGGAAGTTGACGTCGTGATTGAGGTCGGGATGACTGTCGCGCAGCTTGGTGATCTGGCGACACGCATGGAGAACGGTAGTGTGATCGCGTCCACCGAAATTGCTCCCGATCTCGGGCAGCGAGAGCTGCGTGAGCTCCTTGGCGAGCGCCATCGCGACCTGGCGCGGGCGCGCCACCGCGCGCGAGCGCTTCTTGGAGTGCATGTCCGAGATGCGGATCTTGTAGTAGTCCGCGACCGTCTTCTGGATGTTCTCGATGCTGATCTGGCGATTCTGGACCGCGAGCAGATCGCGCAGCGCTTCCTTGGCGAGCGCGAGATTGATGTCCTGGCCGTGGAAGTTTGCAAACGCGAGAATGCGCTTGAGCGCGCCCTCCAGTTCGCGCACGTTGCTGCGGATGTGCTTGGCGATGAAGAACGCTACCTGCTCATCGAGGCGCAGTCCCGAGGATGCGGCTTTGGCGAGCAGGATCGCGACGCGCATCTCGAGCTCCGGCGGTTCGAGCGCGACCGTGAGTCCCCATCCGAAGCGGGAGATGAGTCGCTCCTCGATGCCGGCGATCTCCTTGGGATAGGTGTCGCAGGTGATCACGACCTGCTTGTGCGCCTCGATGAGCGTGTTGAACAGGTAGAAGAACTCCTCCTGTGTGCGGCTCTTGCCGCCGAAGAACTGGATGTCGTCGATCAGGAGCAGGTCGAGCGAGCGATAGTTGCGCTTGAACTCGTCGAAGGCCTTGTGCTGGTAGGCGCGGACCACGTCGGACACGTAGGTCTCGGCGTGGATGTAGCGAATCTTCGCGGCCGGGTTGCCCTGCAGGATACGGTGCCCGATGGCCTGGATCAGATGCGTCTTGCCCAGCCCGACGCCGCCGTACACGAACAACGGGTTGTACGAGGTCGGGTGATCGGCGACCTGAAGGCCGGCGGCCCGCGCGAGCTGGTTGGCCTTGCCCGCCACGAAGGACGCGAAGGTGAATCCCGGATTGAGCCCCCCCGGTTCCGTTCGTCGCATTATCACAGGGGGGGCGAGGGCCATCGTCGGCGGTGGCGATGGAGATGCATCCGGGGCTGTCCCGGACGAGCTTTCCACAGGCTGATGCCGATCGTGGACTGGCGCCGGCTCCTCGCCTTTCGCTCCGGCGACGTTGACCGCATTGGCTGCATCGGCTACGGCGAACTCCACCGGCACCGACAACCCCGTGGCCTCGTGCACCAACGCCGCGATACGACCGCCAAAGCGGTCTTTCACCCACTGGAGCACGAACCGATTGGGGGCTGTCAGGCGGAGCGTCCCGGCCTCGTCCACGCAGGCAAGAGGACGTATCCAGGTTGCGAATTGCTGCGGTGTCAGCTCGCGTTCGAAGGCCGAAAGACAAGCGGCCCACGCGGGGGGAAGCGTGGCGGTATGCACGGTTTCCTTGGTATGCGTTGTTCCGGCGCTGGGGGCGCCGGCTGGCAGCTCTGTCGGACGCATACAACCCTCAACTTGCATCGTCCCGGCCGCCTTGGTGGGGCGATTCTAGACCGGTCGTTGCCAGTTATCCACAGGCACGCAAGGGTCAGCACGCGGCCGAAAGACGCCGCGAAGCAACGCGCGCTTCCCGCCGCAAGTGATCGCTCGCCTTGTGACGGCGAGCGACGCATTTACCGAACCTCGTTGACAGCGCTGCCCATAACGCGCTCTAATATAAGGCTTTTCGCGGAAACGCCGCCGGAGCGGCCGTTTGCGCGCCCGCGCTGCCCCTCGGTCCACGCCGACGCGCGGTGGCGCTCGATCAAGTCCCTTCAAGCACAAAGACGCAAGGCGAACACGCCATGAAACGCACTTTTCAACCTTCGAAGATTCGCCGTGCCCGCACCCACGGCTTTCGCGCGCGCATGAGCACCGTGGGCGGCCGCAAGGTCCTCGCCGCACGCAGAGCCAAGGGCCGCGCGCGGCTTTCGGTCTGATCGTTCGCCACCCGCGCCGGCCGAGTCATCAAGTCGGAGGCATACCGGCTGGGCGGCGAAGCGGCCTTCGCAACGCTCTTCGCCCAGGGACGTCGTCTCACGGGTCGCCACGTCCAACTCCTCGCCATGACTGCAGCCCAGGATCCGGGTCGCCTCGGATTCGTCATCGGTCGCAAGGTGCTTGCCCGCGCCGTGGACCGCAACCACCTGCGCCGACGCCTGCGTGAAGCGGTGCGCGCCGAACGGCCGCAGAGCACGGCCTACGATCTGATCTTTCGCGTCCGCGCGCCGATCGCCCGCGACGAGCTCGATGTCGCCGCGGAGGAGGGCGCGATGCTCCTGCAGCGGCTCCTTACCGCATGATGCGTAGCGCCCTGGTCGCGCTTTTGCGCGCCTACCAGTACTTGATTCGCCCGCTGCTGGGGGCCAATTGCCGCTTCTATCCGAGCTGTTCCGATTACGCGCTCGAAGCGATCTCGCAGCACGGTGCCGCGAAGGGCGGCTGGCTCGCTGCCCGCCGCGTGTGCCGCTGTCATCCATTTCATCCGGGTGGTTACGACCCGGTGCCCGCGCGCCCGGGCGCATGCGATGACAATCGCCGTGCGCCGACATGAAGCGGTCGCTCGCATGAAACCTCGACAACGGGCGCGATTTCGGGCCGCCGCGCGGTTGCCCGATCGCCTCCTCGCGATGCCTTGATGGATACCCAACGGCTCATTCTGTTCTTCGTGTTTGCATTCTCCGGCTTGTTCCTCTGGGAGGCCTGGCAGAAGGAGCACGCGCCGCCGCCGCCAGTCGCCAAGCTGAGCACACCGGCGACCAAGGCCGCCGAGTTACCAGCTACCACCGGCACGACGACCGTGCCCGCGGCGGGCACGGTGCCGCCGAGCAGCGCTGCGCCTGTCCCGGGTGGCCAAACGGTTTCCATCAAGACCGATTTGTATACCGCCGAAGTCGATACCGCCGGCGGAGTGCTCACGCAGGTGGCGCTCAACCAGCATCGTGACGCGAGCGATCTGTCGAAGCCCTACCTGGCACTACAGCGCAACGCCGATCGGGTTTTCGTCGCGCAAAGCGGACTGGTCGGCGACGGCATGCCCAATCACCGGACGGTGTACGAAGCGCTGCCGGGTCCGCGCGAGCTCGCGCCGGGCGCCAACGAGGTGCAGTTGCGCTTGCAGGTCAGCGCGGCGAATGGCGACAAGGTCGTGAAGGTCCTGACCTTCCACCGCGGCAGCTATGTGATCGACGAGGCCTTCGAGATCACCAACGCCACCAATGCGCCGTACACGCCGGAGGCGTACTTCCAGTTCATGCGCGACACCAAGACGGTGGGCACGCACGCATGGGGAGCTCCGACCGCGTTCGTCGGCCCCGCGATCTACAACGAGCAGGACAAGTTCAAGAAGCTCGATTTCGCCGAGCTCGACAAGCTGGCCGCTGATCCGTCGCGCAAGCTGCCTTACAGCAAGACGGCCGACAACGGCTGGGTCGGCATGATCGAGCACTACTTCGTGACGGCCTGGCTGCTGCCCGATCACGTTCAGCGCCAGTTCTACACCAGCAAGCTCGACAACGGGCTCTACATCGCCGGGACGCGCTACGCCGACGGCACCATCGCACCCGGTGCCACCGGCACGTTCGGGGCGCGCCTGTATGTCGGGCCGCAGGATCAGGACGTGCTGAGCAAGCTCGCGCCCGGGCTCGACCTGGTGGTGGACTACGGCATCTTCACCATCATCGCCGCGCCGCTGTTCCTTCTGCTCAAGTGGCTCCACGGGCTGCTCGCCAATTGGGGCTGGGCGATCATCGTGATGACCATCATGATCAAGGGCGCGTTCTACCCGCTCAATGCGGCTTCCGCGCGATCGATGGCGAAGATGAAGATCGTCGCGCCCAAGATGAAGGCCTTGCAGGAGCAGTTCGCCAATGACAAGCAGCAGCTCCAGATCCGCATGATGGAGCTGTACAAGCAGGAAAAGATCAACCCTCTGGGCGGATGCCTGCCGATCCTGGTGCAGATCCCCGTGTTCATCGCGCTCTATTGGGTGCTACTGTCGGCGGTCGAGCTGCGTCATGCTCCGTGGATCGGCTGGATCCACGATCTCTCGGCGCCCGATCCGTACTTCGTGCTGCCGGTGATCTACGCGGTGACGGCGTATCTGCAGGTCAAACTGTCGCCAACACCGATCTCCGATCCCGTGCAGGCGCGCGTGATGCAGATCATGCCCATCGCCTTCTCGGTCATGTTCCTGTTCTTTCCGTCGGGATTGGTGCTGTATTGGCTGGTGAACAACTCGCTCCAGATCCTGCAGCAGTGGCATGTCAACCGCATGCTCGGGCGCGAGGCTGCGCTGGTGGCGGCGCGGCGCCGCTAGCGCTTAGCAACCCCTCGTCTCACGAGCTCGCCGCGCACTTGGACATGTCAGCGGCGCCCGCACCGCCGACCATCGCTGCGATCGCAACGCCGCCGGGCCGCGGCGGCGTCGGCATTGTTCGCGTATCCGGCACTCGGATCGATGGGCTGGTGCAAGCACTCGTGGGGCGCGTTCCGAGGGCCCGTGTCGCAACGGCTTGCACGTTCCGCGATGCCGCAGGTGCACCGATCGACTCGGGCCTCGCGATCTACTTCGCGGCGCCGCAGTCCTACACCGGCGAAACGGTGCTCGAGTTGCACGGCCACGGCGGTCCCGCGGTCATGCGGGCGCTGCTTGCGCGCTGCATCGAACTTGGCGCGAGGCTCGCTGAACCGGGCGAGTTCACCAAGCGCGCGTTCCTCAACGGCAAGCTCGATCTCGCGCAGGCGGAAAGCGTTGCCGACCTGATCGAAGCCTCCACTTCCGCGGCGGCTCGTGCGGCCGCGCGCAGCCTCACCGGCGAGTTTTCGCGCGAAGTCGATGCCATCGTCGGCACGTTAACCACGCTGCGCATGTACACCGAGGCTACGCTCGACTTTCCCGAGGAAGACCTCGACTTCATCCGCGCTGCGCAGGTGGAGCAGCAGCTGAGCGAGCTCCGGGTCCGCCTCGACAAGCTGCTGCAGCGCGCACGCGCCGGTGCGCGCCTGCGCGAAGGGCTCACCGTGGTGCTCGCAGGTCGACCCAACGTCGGGAAATCAAGTCTCCTCAATCGCCTCGTACGTGAGGAAGCCGCTATCGTGACACCGACGCCGGGCACCACGCGCGATACCGTGGAACGTCAGGTGGAATTGCGCGGGGTCCCCCTGACGCTCATCGACACCGCCGGCCTGCGCGCCACTGCCGACAGCGTCGAGCGAATCGGCATCGAACGCGCGCTCGCGGCGATCGAGCACGCAGATCTGCTGTTATGGCTGGTGGAGGCCAGCGACGGCGAGAAGGCGATCTTGCAGGACGAGGATGTCGAGGCCCGGCTCCCGCGCTCGGTTCCGCGCCTCATCGTGCACAACAAGATCGATCTCGTGGGAGGTTCGCCGTGCGTGGGTGTCGATGCCCGATCGAACCTTCCTGAAGTCCGGATATCGGCGTTGACCGGAGAAGGGTTGCCCCTGCTCGAAGCGGAGATGGCGCGGCTCGCCGGCGTCGCGCCAGTGACCGAAGACACCTTCCTTGCGCGCGAACGCCATCTCGATGCGCTTCGCGCCGCTGCGGCTCATCTCGATGCGGCCGCGCGGCGGGTTGCGTGCGACGACCCTGCACTCGAGCTTTTCGCCGAGGAACTGCGCGAGGCGCAGGTCGCGCTCGCATCCGTCACCGGCGAGTTCACCGCCGACGATCTGCTCGGAGTGATCTTTTCCCGGTTCTGCATCGGCAAGTAGCGCGACAAGGAACAAGCTGCACGGGGCGGCGCGTAGGGCCGGTGTTTTCCTGCACCCTCTGCGACACGCGCGGGCGCCATTGCAAAAGTTTCTGGTCAGCGCGTAAGCCTTACGCTGCGCGGACGCGCCCGAGCCGGACTCGGAACGCTGGTTGCCGCCAATGTCGTGAACCTCATGACGTGCGCCGCCGAGGTGGGCGGCGTGGCGCTGATCTGGCAATTACTGTCCGACTGGCCATATCGATTGCTCATTGTCATCGCGTTCGCGTTCCTGGCCGTCGCCGTATGGATCCTTCCGTTCAAGTGGATCGAGAGGGTGTTCGGCCTGGGCGGCCTTCTGATGGTTGTCTTCATCGTGCTCGCGATCGCGGAACAGCCCGCATGGGCCGACGTGTTGCAGGGATTCGTTCCGACGTTGCGGCCCATGCCGGAAAGCGACGACGTACGCCTCTACTCCTACTATGCGGTCGCGTTCTTCAGCTCGGTCCTGCTGCCCTACGAGACCTATTTCTACGCCGCAGGCGGGATCGAGGACAAATGGACCCGCAGCGACATCAACCTCAATCGCGTGATTGTCATCGCGGGCTTCGTGCTTGGCTGCCTCCTGAGTCTCGCCTTGGTTGCGGTGGGCGCGCAGTACCTGGCTCCGAGGCACATCGAGCCCCAGAACCCGGGCGTTGCTGCGATTTCGGCAGCGATGCAGTTCGGTAAAGCCGGGTTGTTCATCGCGTTACTCGGGATGTTCTTCGCATTCGCTGGTGCGGCGATCGAGACCGGGTTGTCGGGTGCGTACAACCTGGCGCATTTCCTCGGTTGGCCATGGGGCAAGTTTCGCAAACCGCGCGAAGCCGCACGATTCACGCTGTCCTGGATCGCGATGTTCGCGCTGGCGACCGTCGTCGTGCTCACCGGCGTCGATCCGGTGCAGATCGTCGAATACTCGATCGTGTTCTCCGTCATCATTCTGCCGTTTACCTACTTCCCGCTCCTCGTCATTGCGGGAGATCGGCATGTGATGGGCGATGCGCGCAATGGACCGCTCGCCAATGCACTGGGCTGGCTGTTCCTGATACTGGTCACGATCGCGGCGCTATCGGCGATTCCGCTGCTGATCATGACGCATGGAGGTCGCGGATGAAGGCCGTCGCGCTCGACCTCGTGCGCGAAGTGCTCGATCACGAGTTGATCGACGTCGAAGGCGTGCCGTGCGGAATGGTCGACGACATCGAGCTCGACGGAGAGCCGGGCAAACCGCTGCGCGTGGTGGCGTTGCTGACCGGGCCCGCTGTGGCGCAAGCGCGACTCGCGCGCTGGATGGCGCATCTGCTGCGATGGCTGTTCGGTGGGCGTCACACCCGAATCGAGTGGTCCCACGTGAAGCGTGTCGGCGAGCGCGTAGAGCTCGATGCCAGCGCCGCGGAACTGGGGCTCGACCGGATCGAGCGAACGCTCGGACGGTGGCTCGCAAGGTTGCCAGGCGGATGAAGCAGCTCACCGAATTCCGTCAGCACAAGCTTGTCACCGAAAGCGGCGAGGTGCTAGGACACCTGCGCGACATCCGTTGCCGAAGCGCAGCTTCCGGCGCGCGATCGCTCGACGCGTATGCTCTTGTCTACGGGAAGCTGGGTTGGCTTCAAAGGATGGGATTGCGGGATGCGGCGACGGAAGTGCGTGCGTGGTCGGATGTCGTACGTATCGAAGGGGATCGCATTGTCGTACGCGACGCTTCGCGACAGGGCGCACGGCGCGCGCGAAAGCGATATCGGTAAGCCGCTGCACGCCGCGTGAACCGCTCCCCCGCACGACGACTGTTTCCTCCGGTCGCAGGTCTCGCGTGCTGCGTGCTGGCGGGCTTCGTGTTCAGCCGCCTGCACACGCCGATTCCATGGATGCTGGGGCCGTTGGTGACGCTTGCGGCGCTACGCATCATGGGGTTGAACCTCACGGCGCCGCGCGGTGCGCGGCAGACCGGGCAGTGGGTCGTCGGGACATCGCTGGGCCTGTACTTCACGCCGATGGTCGTCCACGCGGTCGCAGGGCTTTGGTGGATCCTCATCGGTGCCGCGGTATTTGCGATCCTGGTGGGCTACGCGAGCGCGCTGCTGCTTGCGCGACTGTCGGGGGTGGACCGCACCACGGCGATCTTCGCCAGCGTTCCGGGCGGCGCGGCGGAAATGGCGAACCTGGGCGAGCGTTACGGCGCCCGCGGCGATCGTGTCGCCGCGGCGCAGAGCGTTCGCATCCTCTCCGTGGTCATGGTCTTGCCCGCCCTCTTCACGATATTCGGATTGCATGGCCGCGATGCCTATGTTCCAGGGATCACGACGTTCGAGCCGGCGCGCTTCACCGTGCTCATGCTCGCAACGCTGGGCGGCGGGTTTGTTGCGCAGCGTCTCAAGTTGCCCAACGCCTTCGTGCTCGGCTCGCTCGCGGTGTCCATACCGCTGACCGCCTCGGCGATCCAGTTGTCGGCCGTTCCGCAGGTCGCATCGAACGGTGCGCAATGTCTGCTAGGCTGCGCGTTGGGTGCGCGCTTCAATCCCGAGTTCGTGCGCGGGGCGCATCGTTTCATGTCGGCTGTTGTCATAACGGTGCTGGCCGGCTTGGCCCTTTCGGCCTGCGGTGGCTTTTTGCTCGCATGGCTTGCAGCAAGTGATCCGGCGACATTGGTTCTTGGCACCGCGCCGGGCGGTATCGCGGAGATGTGCATCACCGCGAAGGTCCTGCAACTCGGCGTGCCCCTGGTAACCGCCTGCCACGTCACGCGAGTGGTCGTATTGCTGCTATCCACGGGGCCGCTTTTTGCGCGCATCAAGGCCGCGCGGACGCGGCGCAGAGCCGGCGCG
>DATKLH010000029.1:0-6898 GCA_035542515.1 Casimicrobiaceae bacterium | reverse complement strand
TCGCGATCGCTCACGATGGCGCGCAGCTGATCCTTGTCGGAGAACAGCAGCGTGGCGCGCTTGTACGTCGCGAACCGGCGCGCGAAGCCGATGGTGAGCACGTTCGGATTGCCGACGTCCGCATGGCGCAACACACGGTCGACGTGCGACTGGCTCTCCTGGTTGCGCCGATACTGTTGCTCCATGCGCTGGCGTACCAGGTGCAGCATCTGCGACTTGAGGTACTGGCGCACGCTCCAGAAGAAATGATCGGGGATCGCGCGGATCTGCTCCCAGGTCGCCGGATCACCGAGACGACGAATCCAGCCCGTCCCGAGGAACCGATCGAAGGTGTCCAGCCATTCGTTGGCGAGGAAGGTCGGCAGGTGCACGCCGTTGGTCACCGCTCCGATGGGATTCTCGTCGGCCGGAATCTCGGGCCAGAATCCCTGCAGCAGCTCGGAGGACACGCGACCATGGATGCGCGACACGCCGTTGTGATGACGTGATCCGCGCAACGCAAGGGCGGTCATGTTGAAGTCCGGACTCGTGGGGCCATGGCCCAGCGCGACCACGCTCTCGAGCGGCACGCCGGCCTCCCGGCACAGCGGCTCGAGATACGGCACGAGCAGGCTATCGGCAAAGTGGTCGTGGCCTGCAGGCACCGGCGTATGCGTCGTGAATACGGTGCTCGCCGCAACCCCTTCGATCGCGGCGTCGAGCGTCCATCCCGACCGAACCCGACCGAGGATGCGTTCGACGATCAGGAACGCGGCGTGACCTTCGTTGATATGCCAGACCGCCGGGTCGATGCCCAGCGCCGCGAGCGCGCGCACGCCGCCGACGCCCAGCACCACTTCCTGTTCGAGGCGCGTGATCGTATCGCCGCCGTAGAGCTGGTGCGCGATGTCGCGGTCGTGCTCGCCGTTGGTTGCAAGATCGGTGTCGAGCAGGTACACCGTGACGTGACCGACGGCGACCTGCCATACCTTGGCTTGCGCGATGCGGCCGTTGAGCGGTATGTCGACGACGAGCTCCTGGCCGTCGCTCGCGCGTGCCGGTTCGATGGGCAGATCGTCGAAGTCGGCATCGCGATACTCCGCACGCTGACGGCCGTTGCGGTCCACCGTCTGCACGAAGTAGCCCTGGCGGTACAGCAGCCCGACGCCCACGAACGGCAGTCGTCGATCGCTCGCGGCCTTGCAGTGATCCCCGGCGAGAATGCCGAGTCCACCCGAATAGATCGGCAGGCTCTCGTGAATGCCGAACTCGGCGCAGAAATAGGCGACCATTCCATCCTGCTCGCCCGTGGCCGCCGGCTGCGGCTGCGACATGTAGGTGTCGAACGCCGAGAGCACGCGGTGAAAGCTCTGGATGAAGCTCGGGTCGTCGGCGGCTTCGATGAGCCGACGCTCGTCGATGCGCTTGAGCAGGGCCTTGGGACTGTGCCCCACGGCGTCCCACAACGCCGGATCAAGTCGCGCGAACAGGATGCGGGTGGGACGATCGAAGCTGTACCAGAGATTGGCGGCGAGATCGGTGAGCCGCGCAAGCCGCGCCGGAATGCGCGGACGAATGTCGATCGTGTAAGCGGTACCCGGCGGCATGATGACAGGTGTCGCAGCGCCGTGCAGCGCGGTAGCGATTGAGAGACGATTCTAGCGCAAGCGCCGCGCGACCCGGTCGAGCCAGGGCCTGGCGGCGCGTTGCGCGAAGGTTCGCCACAGCAACGCCGTTGAACGATAATCGCGCGTCGGCCGCGTGGGTGCGCGGTGTCCAAGATCGAAATCACGAGAGGTCTCCATGATCCGTCAGTGCGTCGTGCTGCTTGCAACGCTCTTCGTAACCGCCGCCTACGCGCAGGATTCGCGCCTCGATGCCATCCAGAAGAGCGGCACGCTGCGCGTTTGCACGCCCGGCGACTACCAGCCCTTCAGCCTGGCCAAGCCCGATGGCAGCTACGAGGGTCTCGACGTGGACCTGGTGCAGGCGATGGCGAAGGCGCTTGGTGTCAAGGTCGAGTTCGTCAAGGCGCCGTGGTCGCAGCTCATGGACACGTTCGTCGACAAGTGCGACATCGCCGTGGGCGGCATATCGGTGACGCTCGATCGCCAGAAGCGCGCGTTCTTCACCGAACCGTACATGGTCAACGGCAAGGCGCCGATCACCAAGTGCGAAAACGTGCAGAAGTTCCAGACCGTCGCCGACATCGACAAGCCTGGAGTCACCGTGATCGAGAATCCGGGCGGCAGCAACGAGCGGTTCGCGCGCGCGAACTTCAAGCAGGCGAAGATCGTCATCTACAACGACAACACCAAGATCTTCGACGAGATCCTCAAAGGCAACGCCGATGTCATGATCTCCGAGTCGGTCGAGGTGATGGTTCAGCAGAAGCTTCGTCCGGGCCTCTGCGCGGTGAACCCCGGCAAGCCGCTGCAGTACGGCGAGATGGCTTATCTGCTGCCGCGCGGCGACGGCGTGTTCAAGGCATGGGTCGACCAGTGGTTCCACCTTGCGAAGGCCACCGGCGAGTACGATCGCACGGTGGGCGCCTGGATCAAATGATGGTCCCGCGCCGTCACGCTGCGACGGCGATGGCGCTCAGCTTGACCTCGAGCGAATCCTCGAGCTCGGCGCCAGCGATCACGATGCTGGGCGGGCTGTCGTGGAGAAGCGCGGCGAGTTGTCGCGCGGCCTCGTCCGCGTTGTAGATATCGCGCAAGTAGACATCGAGGCGCACGAGATTGGCGAGCGACGTTCCGGCTCGGCGCAACGCCGCTTCGAGCATCTGCACCGCGCGTCGCAATTGACCGCGCGCATCGCCGATCAGCGGCGTGCGTTCGCCGGCGTTGCTCGGGAGGCCGCGGCATTCGCCGACGAACACGAAGCCACCGGCCGCAACGGCGACAGGCTCCTCGCCGCCTGCCGCGAACGATCGCCTCGCGACCCCCGGCGCGGCTGCCAGTGCAGTGATCTCGACCTCGCCGCGCGCCGACAGCGGCAACGCGACGCGCGTCGCGGCGCCGGGCGTGGGACCGAGGAGCTCGGCGCGAATGGCATCGTGTTCGAGGCCGCGAGCGGCGTTGCGAATGAATGCATCGAGCCGCAGGATCGAGTCGCCGCTGCAATGACACTCCGCGAGAATGGATTGGATGACCTCGTAGCACACGGTGGTCTGGGCGCCGAACGCTTCGGGTGTTTCTTCGGCCACGCGCGCGCCGCTGCGCGGATCGAGCGTCCCGCGGATGCCGGACACGAAGACGAACGGTCCTCCGCGCACCGCAGCCGCGATATTCGCCATGCCGTAGCGCGGACCGGCGACGAGCAATTCCTTGTCGGATGGATCCGCGACGGCGATCGCCGACGCAGTGATCATGTTGAGGCCGTTCATCTTTGCGGCGACGCCTGTGCTCGCGAGCGGCGCCGGTTTCCCGAAGATGCGCTGGCGCACCGTTTGACGGCGCGGAAGCCAGTCCTGGCTGCTGGTGAAATGATCGAGTCGCACGACCCGGTCCATCGAGGAGCCCGCGCGATGCAACAACTCCGCGATGCGTCCGTAGGCGTTTTCGCATTGCCGCTCCGCTTCCGCCGCGAGCGCAGGCACGATGCGCCCGGTCGCAGGATCGCGATGACCGTCGCAGCCCGAGACGAACAGCAGCGGACCTCCTCGCACGACGCCGGGAAACCCGGCAATCGGCCCGTCGACAACGGCGATATCTTTGCGCGGAACAAGCATCGTGCGTTCGCGAGAGGATGAATACCAGCGATCGAATCGTAATACGAGTGCGTCGCGGTTGGACCACCTCCGGCACACCGGCCGCACGCTCGGCTATCGACTCCCCCTCACGCTCGAGCCGATAACGCGGGAAGCCGCTCGGGCGCGAAATGCGCGAGCGCATCGGGGTTGGCGAGCGTGTCGCGATTGGCGACATGCCGGCCGTGGATCGCGTGGGTGACGGCGAGCTCGGACACCTTGCCGGTGGTCGTCATGGGGATTTCCGGCACCGCGAGAATGATCGCCGGAACGTGGCGCGGCGACAGATTCTCGCGAATGAGCGTGCGAATGCGCTGTGCGAAGGGCTCATCGAACGTTGCGCTGCCGGTCATTTGCACGAACAGTACGATGCGCGTGTCGCCGTCCCACTGCTGCGCGACGGCCACGCACGCGCCGATCTCCGGCAGCGCTGCGAGCTGGTGATAGAGCTCGGCGGTTCCGATGCGGATGCCGCGTGCGTTGAGCGTCGCGTCGCTGCGGCCGTGGATGACCACGCCGCCGCGCTCGTTGATCTGCGCCCAGTCGCCGTGGCGCCATACGTTGGGAAAGTGGCCGAAGTAGGTGGCACGATAGCGCTGGGCACCGACGTCGTTCCAGAAGCCGATCGGCATCGATGGGAACGGGCGCGATACGACGAGCTCGCCGGCCTTGCCGATCACGGGCGTGCCGTTTTCGTCGAACACTTCGGTACTGAAGCCCAGCGCGCGCGCCTGGATCTCGCCTGCCCACACCGGCCCGATCGGATTGCCGGAGACGAGCGATCCCAGTGGATCGGTCCCGCCGGCCGGCGAGGCGAGGTGCAGGTCGCGTTTGACGTTCGCGTAGATGTAATCGTAGCCCTCCGAGCCGAACGGCGAGCTCGCGACGATCATGGTGCGCAGCGCGGAAAAGTCGAGATCGCGATTGGGACGCAGCTGGGCCTTGGCGAGCTCGGCGACGTACTTGGGCGTCAGACGGACGAAGGTTGCGCGCTCGGTCGCCGCGTGTCGCAGGATCGCGTCGACGCCGGGATGGAACGGCGAGCCGTCGTAGAGCACGATGCTCGCTCCGCGTCCGAGCGTGAAGATCATCAGGTTCCACACTACCCAACCGGTGGTCGACCACCAGTACACGCGATCGCCGGGCTTGACGTCGAACTGCAGCGCCTGCGCCTTGAGGTTCTCGAGCAGCGTGCCCCCGGCGCCGTGCACGATGCACTTGGGCGTGCCGGTGGTTCCCGACGAGAACAGGATGAACACCGGGTGATCGAACGGCAGGCTTTGAAAGGGAATCGCGCCGGCCGTGAAAGGGTGCAGGAAGTCGCCAAGCAGCGTCGCATGCGCGATGTCGTCGATCCGCGGGTGCTCGCTCAACACCGGCAGCACCACTGTCTTTTGCACGGTCGGCAACGCCGCGACGACAGTCGCGATCTTGGCGCGGATGTCGTAGCGCGCACCGCCGAACAGGTAACCGTCGCTTACGAACAGCAGCTTAGGATCGACCTGACGAATGCGCTCCAGCGCGGCGCTTGCGCCAAACTCGGGCGAGCAGCACGACCAGATGGCACCGATGCTGGTCGCCGCAAGCATCGCGGCCACGGTTTCCGGCTCGTTGGGAGCGATGGCTGCAACGCGGTCGCCGATACCGACGCCTGTCGCACGCATCGCTTGCGCTAATCGCGAGACGAGTCGACGCAAGCCGGCGAAGGTCAGCACGCGTCGGGTGCCGTCCTCGCGCAGACCGATGATCGCCGGCTCTTCATCGTCGCGCCGCAGGAGGTTGCGCGCGAAATTGAGTCTCGCGCCGGGAAACCAGCGTGCACCGGGCATGCGGTCGCCGTGCTCCAGCACGCATTCGCCACGCGTCTCCGCGACGACCTCGCAGTAGTCCCAGACGGCGAGCCAGAACCGCTCCGGCTCGTCGACCGAGAAACGGTGCAACTCGGCGTAGCTTCCGATCGATCGATTCCAGCGGCGGTTCACTTGTGCAATGAACGCCGTCAGGTTGGCGGCGGCAATGCGCTCGGCGGACGGCGTCCAGATCGGATCGGCGCTCATCGGTCTTGCAAATGCGTGCGCGCAAAACGCGGATACGTTTCCGCGACCTGCTGCCTGACCGCTCCGCGCAGCAAAGCGAGCCACTCGTCGGAGGGCTCGGGCGTCGGCGGTACGTCGCTCGGTCGATCGAAGTCGAATCCGGTGTTCTGCACGACATCGTCCACCGAGTAGCGCGGATGGACGCTTCGCAAAGTGAAACGCCCGACGCTTCGGTCGAAAGCGAACATCGCCATCGACGTCACCAGGTCGGTGGGTCCGCCGCGCCGGTAGATATGCGGTGGCGAAATGCCCGGCGCGCTGACGTAGTCGACCCTGGGCACGAGCACTCGCCTGCTGTGCTCCTCGCGATAGATGATCACGCGCGGCACCATGTAATAGATGAACGGGGTTCCATGGTTGCCCGGGAAGCGGACCGGCGTTTGCGGATAGGGCCCGACGCCCACCATGTTGAGGTTCGCCTGGCCGTCGATCTGGCCCCCGCCCAGGAAGAACACGTCGATCCGGCCCTGGCCGACGCGATCGTAGAGCTCGCTGCCGCTCTCGGGAAACGGGTCGTGGATGTTGTTGCGGAAGATCAGCGCGCGCACCTGCGTGGGGCGCAGCGCATGTGCGAGGAGTGCCGCTGCGGCAGGAACCGGCGAGCTCGATCCCACGGCGACGGTCCCCGCGGCGCCGAGCAGGCGCGCGATCGCACAGATCACGAGCTCCTGAGCGTTGCAGTTCATGCCGATCGACCTTGCGCAGGCTCTTCCAGCACGTAGCGCCGAAGATAGGCATCGAAACCGCTGCGTGTCTTTGCGAGCTCCGCGTACTCCTGCAGGTGGTCCGCGTCCTCCAGATAACGGTGCTGCAGCGTCAGCGGCCACGCGCCGCGCGGAACATGGGCGACGGCGCTGACATACACCGCGCCCAGCGTTCCGGCCGCGAGGCGCTCGTCGGCGAACAGATCGCCCTGGTAGATCTCCTCGGCGGTGACCAACGTGCGCTTTGCGGCATGCGCGGTATACGCGAGGTCGCGACGTCCCGCGATCCAGACGTTGCCGTGGGTGTCGGCGAGCGCGGCATGGAAGATGAACACGTCGGGCTCGATGGCCGGCACCAGCAGCAA
>DATKLH010000028.1:0-18461 GCA_035542515.1 Casimicrobiaceae bacterium | reverse complement strand
CCATGGATTCAGGCTTGGAATCGATCTCCATCTTGATGCGGGAAGCCGCCTCGTCGATGAGGTCGATCGCCTTGTCGGGCAGGAAGCGATCGGTGATGTAACGATGCGAAAGCTCCGCCGCAGCGACGATCGCCGGATCGGTGATGTCCACGCCATGGTGGATCTCGTACTTCTCCTGCAGCCCGCGCAGTATCGCGATGGTCGCTTCCACCGACGGTTCGTCGACGAGCACCTTCTGGAAGCGGCGTTCGAGCGCGGCATCCTTCTCGATGTACTTGCGGTATTCATCGAGCGTGGTGGCGCCGACGCAATGAAGCTCCCCGCGTGCGAGCGCGGGCTTGAGCATGTTGCCGGCATCGATCGCGCCCTCGGCCTTGCCGGCGCCGACCATGGTGTGCAATTCGTCGATGAAGACGATCGTCTTGCCCGCGTCCTGCGCGATGTCCTTGAGGACCGCCTTGAGGCGCTCCTCGAACTCGCCGCGATACTTCGCGCCGGCGAGCAGCGCGGCCATGTCGAGCGACAGCACGCGCTTGTTCTTGAGCGTCTCGGGGACTTCGCCATTGACGATGCGTTGCGCGAGGCCTTCGACGATCGCCGTCTTGCCCACGCCCGGCTCGCCGATCAGCACCGGGTTGTTCTTGGTGCGGCGTTGCAGGATCTGGATGGTGCGGCGGATCTCGTCGTCACGGCCGATGACCGGATCGAGCTTGCCCTGGCGCGCGCGCTGGGTGAGATCGAGCGTGTACTTCTCGAGCGCCTGGCGCTGGCCCTCGGCCTCGGGGTTCTCGATGCTCGCACCGCCGCGCACCGCGTCGATCGCGGCTTCCAGCGCCTGTCGCTGCAGGCCGTATTCCTTGAGGAGTCGGCCGGTGTCGCCCTTGTCGTCGCTCAACGCGAGCAGGAACATCTCGCTGGCGATGAACTGATCGTTGCGCTTCTGCGCCTCCTTGTCGGCGACGTTCAGCAGGTTGTTGAGCTCGCGCGAGATGCTGATCTCGCCGCCGGTGCCCTCGACCTTGGGCAGTCGTTCGATCGCCGGCCTCAGGGCCTGCTGCAGGCGCGGCACCTGGACGCCCGCCCGGGCCAGCAGCGAGATCGTCCCGCCGTCGGATTGGCTGAGCAGGGCCGAAAGCAGGTGCTGCGGCTCGATGG
This sequence comes from Casimicrobiaceae bacterium, assembly GCA_035542515.1. GTDB lineage: Bacteria > Pseudomonadota > Gammaproteobacteria > Burkholderiales > Casimicrobiaceae > VBCG01. Next base: position 17,306 of record DATKLH010000028.1, on the reverse strand, counting down.
ACGGGTTGTCATTGCCCAGCGCGAGACTCTGGGCATCGGCCAGGGCCTGCTGGAACTTGGTCGTCAGTTTGTCGAAGCGCATGGGTCGTCAACCGGGAAGTTGATCGGAATACCCATGGAGTTGGGGTGGACTCAGGTCCGGTTCAAGGGACCCGGCGGAAAAACACCAGGGGCGCGGCGCGGGACGAGCGGCGAGAGACGGCGGTCAGGCGCCCAAGCGACGCGTTGCAGGCAGTCTTGCCTCTGGTCCCGGGCCGATTCACGCCCCTCGCCCGCGCGCAGGCTACTGACCCACGATCGACGGCTTCATCGGGCCGAGCGCGGCGAGCAGCTCGTTTTTCTCGCGCTCGGGAACCTCGAACTTGTCGAGCGTCTTCACCAGGTCCTCGACCAGTGCGGCGAACTGGGCGTCGTTGATGTGCATGCCCTTGTGCGCGACTTGCATGTCGCGGCCGCCGTAGGTGCAGGGACCGCCGGCGCCCTGGCAGATCTGTTGCACGAGCAGCACCTTGAGGCGCGGGATGTTGGCGTTCGCGAAGAAGCCGTTGATGCGACCGTCGGCGGCAACGTTGCCGACGAAGTCGTCGACCACCGCGGTGATGGCGGGCTGGCCGCCGAGCCGGTCGTACAGCGACGGCTGCGCGGCCATCTTCGGTTCCATCGACTGACAGGCCGACAGCAACAGTACGCTCAACGCGCCGGCGACAACGCTGCGGCGCAGGGCAGGCAGGGAACGGTTCATGGAAGTCTCCGATGTAACACCGCACTCGCGGCGTGCCCACATGTACGCAGCGAGGCCGCCCGTGGATGCGCGAAGCATCCGCAGCCGACGTGCTACCATCGAACCACGTTTGTCCCCTCCCGCAGGCGCGTGCCGAAAGCGTCGCGCCCACGCCGTCCCATGAATCCTCACGCCGATTCGAACCGGCCCGCGGAACCGCCGGCCGAGAACCCTCCGCCGCGTGCATCGCTGCTGCAGATCTTTGGTGCGGTCTTCTGGAGCTTTTTCGGCGTGCGCAAGCGCGCGGCGATGCAGCGCGACCTGGGAACCATCCGGCCGCACCAGGTCATTATCGTGGGCGTGCTGTTCGCGGCCATGTTCGTGCTGACACTGCTGACGATCGTCCATTTCGTCACCGCACCATGAAACGCGCCGCGCGCGCTGTCGCGTTCGCGACGACGCTGTTATTTGCCGCGTGGGTGCTGGCCCAGGCCCCGCAGCGTTCGCCGGCGCCGCCTGCGGCACCCGGTGCCCCGCCCGCGCTTCCCGCGCCGCCACCGACCAATGCAGCTCCCGCGACGCCTTCGGCCACCGTCCCGCCGGCATCGGTGCCGCCAGTAAACCCACCGGCAACCACGACTCCGCCCGACACCGACGCGCCGCCTGCGCAGAATCTGCCGTCAGGCCCCAACGGAGGAACTGTCCCGCCCGCGGCGGCCGCCGGACCGGTGTCCGCGACCGCGGAAACGATCTACGCGGCTGCTCGCCCGCGACTGTTGCAGATCCGCACGCTGGTGCAGACCGCCGGCGGGCAGTCGACCATCGGATCGGGCTTCCTGGTCACCGCCGACGGCTTCGCCCTGACCAACTACCACGTGGTCTCGCAATACGCGCTCGAGCCGACCACTTATCGCCTCGAGTACGCCGCGCCCGACGGTTCGCGCGGCCCGCTCAAGCTTCATGCGATCGACGTGGCCAACGATCTGGCCGTGGTGCAACTCGATCGCGCCGGGCTGCCATTCTTCGAGTTCGACGAGCGCGCGGTGAAGGGAGAGCTGCCCAAGGGCGAGCGCCTCTACGCGATGGGCAATCCGCTCGACCTCGGCTTCACCATCGTCGAGGGCACCTACAACGGGCTCGTCGATCGCAGCTACAGCGAGCGCATGCATCTGTCGGGCGCGTTGAATCCCGGCATGAGCGGCGGACCGGCCGTGACCGGCGCGGTGAAGGTCGCCGGCGTCAACGTCGCCAAGCAGGTCGGCGGCGAGCTCGTGAGCTTTCTCGTTCCGGCTCGCCACGCGGCAGCGCTGCTCGAGCGCGCCCGCACCAGCGGGCCGCTCACGCCTGAGCAGGCCCGCAGCGAGCTCACACGCCAGCTCGTCGCATGGCAGGCAGCGTTGTATGCGGCGCTCGCGAACAAGGGCTTCCGCCTGGTCACGCTCGGCCCTTATCGTGCGCCGGAAAGCGCGGTCGACTGGTTCTCCTGCTGGTCGCGCACCAACGCGGATCCCAACGTCAACCCGCGCGCGCTGGTGAACCAGACCAATTGCAGCACCCAGAACGCGCTGTTCGTTTCCGACGACCTGCAGACCGGTGAGATCGAGATCGTGCATTCCTACGCACGCAGCCTGGATCTCAACGCCTTCCAGTTCGCCAATTTCATCTCCGAGCAATACCGGTCCTCCGGCCTCGGGCGCGGCAGTCGCAAGCGTCAGACGCCGCAGAAATGCGACGAGGATTTCGTCTCCACCGGTGCCGCGGCGAGCCGGCCTCTGCTCCGCGTGGTCTGGTGCGCTCGCGCCTATCGAGAATTCGAAGGACTGTACGACGTCGCCGTCACCAGCGTGACGCAGGATCGCGATCGCGAGGCGCTCGTATCGCGACTCACCATGAACGGCACGAGCTGGCCCAACGCGGTCGCGATGGCACGCCGCTTCCTCGACAGCGTGGAGTGGGCGCCATGATCTGGATCGAAGTGCTGTCGCGCTATCACGACGTCATCGCCAGGCATCGCTGCGACGGCGATGCGGTAACCCTCGGCCGCGCGTACGACAACGACGTGGTGCTCGACGATCCGTTCGTCGCGGCACATCACGTGCGCATCGGCCGCGACGAGGACGGCCGGATCGTCGCCGAGGACCTCGGCACCACCAACGGGCTGCACACCGACGAAGGCGACCAGCGCCAGGATGTGATCGTGCTCGACGGCGATCGCATCGTGCGCGTCGGCAAGACGCTGTTGCGCGTGCGCACGCCCGACTATGCGGTGGCGGCGGAGCGGCGTGCCGTCGCTGCGACACGGATCGGACCGCTCGTGCTCGCGCTCGCCGTGGTCGTGATCGGCGTCGCAGTGCTCTCGCTATGGCTGTCCGAGACCGAGCAGCCCGAGCTGTCGCACTATCTCCTGCCGGTCATGGGGATGGTGCTGATCGTCCTGATCTGGACCACCGGCTGGGCGGTGATGTCGCGCATCTTCGCCGGGCATCTGCACTTCCAGCGTCATCTGCTGATCGCGCTCTCGGGCCTGCTCGCATTGTTCGTGTTCGACGAGATCACCGACTACGGCGCCTTCGCCTTCTCGGCCGGCTGGCTCGCCAATTACGCCTACGTCGCAGCGTGGCTGCTGCTCGGCGCGCTGATCTATTTCCACGTGCGCGAGATCGCGCCGCGACATCCGGTGCGGAAGATCGCAGTCGTGTCGGGGCTGGCGATTGCGGCGATCGCCGCGCAGACCGTCGCCAAATCGGACCAGCTCGTTCGCTTCGGACAGCAGTCTTATCTGCCGGCGCTCAAGCCGCCTGCGTTCAGGCTCAAGCGGCCGCTCGAGGAAGACGCCTTCTTCACCTCGGTGGACCGCGTCAAGGACGCCGTGGATCAGGCGCGCCGCGAGCCGCCGACCGGACGCAGCCTGCTCGATTTCGACAACAGCGACGAATAGAGCGGACCCCTCGATTCAGCGACCGATGCTGCGTAGCAGCGCACCGAGTTCGCGTGCTGCGAGCTGCATCTCGTCGCTGGTGGTGAGGATGTCGGGACACAAGCGCAGGTAGGGTCCGCGCGCGTCCACGACGATCTGGCGCTCGCGCAACGCCGTTGCGACGGCAACCGCGTGGGGATGCTCGACCGCCAGGAAAGCGCCGTGTGCGTCATCCCCTCCGCGGGCGGGCACCGCATGTTCGGCGAGCAACCCGCGCAGCAACCGCAACTGCTCGAGCGAATAGGCTCGCAGGCGATGCGGACCGAGGCCGAGCGTCAGCAACTGACCGGCACGAGCCTGGTAGCACATCAGCACCGGCGGCGTGGATTCGAGGAACGCATCGCCGCCCTCGCCCCACTGCGGCGGATCGGGACGCTCGTAGGCCTGCGGCGAGCGTTTGGCGAACCAGCCGATGTCGAGCGTGCGCAGCGATCCGTCGAGATGCCGTGGATGCAGGTACAGGTAGCACGCGCCAGGACCGCCGCGCAGGTACTTGTAGCTGCCGCCCACCGCGAAATCGGCGTCGAGGGCCTGGACATCGATAGGAAGGACGCCCACCGAGTGGTAGATGTCCACGAGAATGCGTCCGCCGGCGCGATGGGTTGCGCTCACCAGCGCATCGAGGTCCGCGAGCCGCTGGCCGGTGTTGAACACGACCTCCGACACGACGACGAGATCTGCACGCGAACCGATCGCGGCGAGAATGTCGCCGGTGTCGAAATCACCCGATGCCCGTGCTTCGACCATCGCAAGGTCGATGCGACCCCGGCGCGCGTACTCGCGCAGGATCACGTCGAGCGAATCGAACTCGCCTCGCGTGGCCACCACGCGCGGGATGCTGTCGTAACTGTTGAGGATTGCGCGCAGTCCCTGCCCCGCGCTGGTCTTGGGCACCACGCAATCGGCGCGTGGCGCGTTGATCAACCGCGCGACGCGGGTGCGAAACGCGGTCATCTCGTCCGACCACGCGTCCCACGCCGCTCCGAGATGCGCGTACCACGCTCCGAGACCTTCCTGCACGTCCGCCGCCATCGCATCGAGCGGACGCCCGAGCGAGTGGTTCGCGAGGTAGATCCGTGGCCGATACTCGCCCAGCACGCGCGCAAAAAGCGGTGTGACATGCTCGCGCAGCAGCGCTTCATCCAGCCTTCGCGCGCCGAGCGACGCGATCGCCGTCGCAATCTCCGATCCGGAAGACGTGGTGGTCGAATCGTTCATCGGTCCATTCTAGCGCCGTTGACGCATGCGGAATGATGCGCTCGGCGCCGGCCGCTGCATGCGCCCGCACAACGGTCGCGCGATCGCGCTGCCGCCGTCGGCAAATGTCGTCGAGCCGCCGCAAGGCGGCAGTACACTTTCGGAATGGAATCGTTCAAGGTGTTCTCGACGCTGCACGTTGCGATGCTGATGGTCGTGGCGAGCACCATCGTCGCCGCGATCGCCGTGCGCCGGCGTCGGCGCGCCGATGCGCCGCCCAGCCGCACCGAAAAGCACGTAGCGATCGCGTATGTCGGACTTTGGATCGGCACCTACATCGGCCTGCACTTCACGTCCGGATTCGATCCCGCATCGATGTACCCGCTGCAGATGTGCCACTGGTGCGCAGTGATTGCCGCAACTTCACTTGCCTTCCCTAGGCGCGCACTGCGCGCGGTCGCGTACTTCTGCGGACTCGGGTTGTGCACGCAAGCGCTCATCACACCGAGCCTGACCGAAGGTCCCGCGCTGTACCCGTTCTGGTTCTTCTGGATCTCGCACGGCATGGTGCTCGGCGTTCCGATCTACGATGTATTTGCACGCGGCTACCGTCCGGGTTGGCGCGACTACGGCATCGCATGCGTCGCGGCGATCGGTTACGTCGCGATCGCCCTGGCGATCGACCTCGCCACCGGCTGGAACTACGGCTTCGTCGGGCCGGGCAAGCCGGATACGCCGTCGCTGGTCGATTTCCTCGGCCCCTGGCCCGGACGCCTGGCCCTCATCGTGCTGCTCGCTGCTGCAGCGATGTTCGTGCTACTCATCCCCTGGCTCGCGCGCGCCCGCTACGCGCACCCTGTTGGCGAAGTCGCACTGCCTCGACAGGAGCGTTGAGCCATGCAGGCTACGGACCAGCACCATTGGCTCCTCGATGGAACGTGGGTTGCGAAGTCAGCCGCAGTGGATCGCGATCTGTTCCGTGCTCCGGTGCTGGGCGCGGAAAGTGTTGCAGTTCCCGATCTTGCGCGACCAATCTCGCTTCACGACTGCGGCGTGCTTCCGATCTCCGTGCGGACGTCGATCAACTCAGGAAAGAACGCGTGGTCGAGAGCCTTGCGCAGGAAAGCCACCCCCGACGATCCGCCCGTACCGCCCTTGTGCCCGATGATGCGCTCGACAGTCTTCATGTGCCGGAAGCGCCAGAGCGCGAACGCCTCCTCGACGTCGACCAGCTTCTCGCACATGTCGTACGCATCCCACCAGTGACGCGGATCGTCGTAGATGGTCTTGAACACCGGCACGAGATCGGCGTTGCGCGCGTAGCTCTGCGTCACGTCGCGCTCCAGCACTGCGCGCGGGACCGGCAAGCCCCGGCGCGCGAGGTGGCGCAGGAACTCGTCGTACAGCGAAGGCGCATGCAGCAACTCCGTGAGCTCGGCGTGCGTTTGCGGATCGTGCGCGAAGACCTCCAGCATGCGCGCATGCTTGTTGCCGAGCAGGAACTCGATCGCGCGATATTGCGCGGACTGGAAGCCCGATGCCGTGCCGAGCGCGGGCCGGAAACCCTCGTACTCCGACGGCGTGAGCGTTTCGAGCACGGCCCACTGCTCGAAGAGCTGCTTCTGGATGAGCTTGACGCGCGCGAGGATCTTGAAGGCCGGTTCCAGCGCGTCGGCCCTGACGTGGCGTATCGCCGCCCTGAGCTCGTGGATCATGAGCTTCATCCACAGCTCGGCGACCTGATGCTGGACGATGAACAGCATCTCGTCGTGGCGCGGGGACGCGCCCTCGGCGCCCGAAAGCGGCTCCTGCGCGGAGAGCAGGCGATCCAGACGCAGATAGCCGCCGTAGCTCAGGCGGTCGCGCAGGTCGGTGAGGATGCCGGGTTCGAGCTCTCGGTAGGCCAAGCGTGTCTCCGTGGAGCGGGTCCACGTCGATGCTAGAACGGCATTGCGCGGCTTGCAAACGACGCGGCCGAGCCGCCGCTTTGTTACCATCGCGCCCCATGCGCCTCGCAACCGCCCTGCTCCGCCGTGTTGTCGGCGCGTGCAATTGCCTGGCCCTTGTGCTGCTCGCCGCCGGCTGCAGCGACACGGGCCGCAGCCTCGCCACGTTGCCGCTGCACGACTGTCATCTTCCGAAGCTCGCACAGCCGGCCATGTGCGGCGAGCTTGCCGTGCCGGAGAACGCGAACGAGACCAACGGGCGCACGCTCAAGCTGTTCGTCGCGGTGCTTCCCGCCAATACGCGATCGCCCAAGCCCGATCCGCTGGTCCTCCTGCCGGGAGGCCCGGGACAGGCGGCGAGCACCTCGCTAGGTCCCTTCGCGCAGCAGCTCGTGGCGGTTCGACGCACGCGCGACATCGTGCTCGTCGATCCGCGTGGCACCGGCCGTTCCGCGCCGCTCGACTGTCCTGCGTTCGCGCCCGAAGCGCGCGAGGAATTCGAGATCGATCCGATGCCGAAGGTGAAGCAGTGCCTCGCGGAGCTGCAGCAGCGCGGCGTCGATCTGCGGCAATACACCACCACCGCGGCTGTCGCGGATCTCGAAGCGGTGCGCTCCGCGCTCGGCTATCCGCAACTCAACCTGTGGGGCGGCAGCTATGGGTCGCGCGTCGCGCTGGAATACCTGCGCCGGCACCCTGCCAACGTGCGGACCGTCGTGCTCGATGGCGTTGCTCCCCCGGACATGCGCATCACGCTCGACGTATGGCGTACGCGCGAACTGGCGCTCGACCGCATCCTCGCGGCCTGCAAGGCTTCGCCCAAGTGCAGCGCCGCGCATCACGATCCGGCAGCGACGCTGCAGGCGATCGCGCAGGACCTGGGATCCGAAGGCAAGGAGATCGACGTTGCCGACCCGCGCACCGGCGTCGCAAGTCGAACGCGCATCACGTTCGATCACGTGGTCGCAGCGCTGCATCCGCTGACCTATTCGCCCGAGGTCGCGAGCCTGATACCCGAAGCGCTCGACCGCGCGCAAGCCGGCGACTATGGTCCGCTGGCCGCCGCATCGGTCACGCTGACCGGAGACCTGTCCGAGCAACTGAGCCCCGCGCTCCATTACGCGGTGACCTGCGCCGAGGACGTGCCACGCATCCGTCAGGGCGAGACGCATCTGGCCCTCATGGGCATGCGCAGCGCCCCGCTGGCCGAGCGCATCGTCGCGGTGTGCGACGTATGGCCGCACGGCAGCGCGCCTGCGGATTTCGCGACACCGGTCACGAGCGACAAGCCGGTGCTGCTGCTCTCCGGCGGACTCGATCCGGTCACGCCGCCCGAATACGCCACGGAAGTCGCGCGGACGCTGCGCAACAGCAAGCAGATCGTGGCAACCGGCTTCGGCCATATCGTGTCGCATCAAGCGTGCGCGCCGCAATTGATTGCGACGTTCATCGCCGACGCGCGCTTCGACACGCTGTCGCAAAGCTGCATCGACTACCTGCAGAAGAGCACGCGTCCGCCGTTCTTCACCGACCGCCTGGCGGCACAGCCATGATCCTGGTCGAAGGCATGGTGAAGCGGTTCGGCAAGCACGGCGAGGTGCACGCCGTGAACGGTGTTTCGTTCACCGCCCCCGACGGCTCGATCACGGGGCTGCTCGGTCCCAACGGCGCGGGGAAGACGACGCTACAGCGCATTCTGGCGACGCTGGTGATCCCCGACGCGGGTACGGCGACGATCAACGGACTCGACGTGGTGCGCGATCGATACGCCGTGCGCAGGCGCATCGGCGTGCTTTCGGATGCGCGCGGCCTCTACCAGCGGCTCACGGCACGCGAGAACGTGCGCTACTTCGGCGCGCTGCACGGACTGCGCGGGCGCGATCTCGATGCGCGCGTCGACCGGCTGCTCACCACGCTCGGACTCGCCGACCTGGCGGATCGCCGAACGCAGGGCTTTTCGCAGGGCGAGAAGATGAAGGTGTCGATCGCGCGCGCGCTGGTCCACGATCCGGACACGATCCTGCTCGACGAGCCCACCAACGGGCTCGACATCATGAGCGTGCGCGCATTGCGCGAGCAGTTGCGCGCGTTGCGCGACCAGGGGCGCTCGCTGCTCTTCTCCTCGCACGTCATGCAGGAAGTGGCAGCGCTGTGCGATCGCATCGTGATCCTCAGTCGCGGACAGGTCATCGCCTCGGGCACTTCGGAGCAGATGCTGTCGTGGTCGGGTGCCAAGACGCTCGAGGATGCGTTCGTCAGCCTGATCGGCTCGGGCGAAGGGCTTGCGGCGTAATCGCAGATGACCGAGCCCGACGTCACGACGCACAGCGGCAGCGCTTTCGCGCGCGTGCTCACCATCGCCGGCAAGGAAGTGCTCGACACTTCGCGCGATCGACGCACCGCGTTGGTGACGCTGCTCTCCGCGATCATCGCCGGTCCGATCTTCCTGGTGCTGATCTTCAACCTCATCGCGAGCCAGGCCGAGCGGGCGCGCGATCTGCGACTGCCCGTGATCAACGCGCAGGAAGCGCCGGCACTCACGGCCTTTCTCGAACGTCAGCAGGTCACGCTGGTTCCCGCGCCCGCCGATTACGAGGATCGCCTGCGCAGCGGCGACCTCGACGTGGTCCTCATGGTCGATCCCAATTTCGCGAAGGATGTCGCGTCGGGCAAGGCCGGGACCGTGCGGCTGATCTACGATCGGTCGCGCGACCGCGCGCGCTCGTCGATCGACCAGGCCGAGAACCTGCTGCGGGCGTACAACCGCCTTTGGGGTCAGCAGCGTCTGATCCTGCGCGGGATCGGCGGCACCGTCGCCAATCCGCTCAACGTCGAGAACGTCGACCTCGCAACGCCGCAGCAGTCGGGCGCGCTGGTGTTGTTCCTCGTCGCCTACTACGGCTTGTTCGCCTCGGTCATGGGCGGCATGGCGATCGCGCTGGACACCACCGCGGGCGAGCGCGAGCGGCAATCGCTCGAGCCGCTGCTCACCACGCCGGCGCGTCCGTTCGACATCACGATCGGCAAGTGGCTCGCCATCTGCGCGTTCAATGCGCTGGTGGTGCTGCTCACGCTCACCGGCTTCTATTTGACGTTGACCTATGCCCCGCTGCCGCCGGTCGGCGTGCCGTTCCTGTTCGGGCCGCACGAGTTCGCGCGCTTCCTGGTCGTGCTCGCGCCGGTCATCCTGATGATGCCCGCGATCATGCTCTACGTCGGTAACCGCGCGCGGACGTTCAAGGAAGCGCAGGCCAACGTGTCGGTGGTGCTGTTCGTCATATCGATCCTCCCGGTCGTGCAACTGATGCTGCAACAGCGCGAGCCGGTATGGATCAGCGCCATTCCGGTCACCGGCCAGTATTCGCTGCTCAACGTCGCGCTGCGCGGCGAGGCGCTTGCGTATTGGAAGCTTGCGCTCTCCTATACGCTCCCGATGGTCATCACGGTGATCTGCCTCACCGCCGTCGCACGGCTGTTGTCGCGCGAGTCGATCCTGAGCTCGCGCTAGCAGCGGGCGGCAGTCCCGGTTGCGTGCGAAAATCGACTCGCATGGCTACCCCGCGCAATCGCAAGTCGGTCGCCTCCGCGACGCCGAACGCGGAGATGATGGACACTCGCGAGGTCGCAGCGCACCTGCGACTGAAGACGCGCCGCATCTACGACCTGGTGCGACAGCGCGCCATCCCGCACGTGCGCGTCACCGGCAAGCTGCTGTTCCCGCGCGCGCAGATCGATGAATGGCTGGCGCGCAATGCCAACTCGCCCGCTCAAGGCGATACTTCGGTGGCAAACGCCAGGGCCGCGCCTCCGATCATCGCCGGCAGCCACGATCCGCTGCTCGAATGGGCCGTGCGCGAAGCGCGCTGCGGGCTTGCCATTCTCGCGTGCGGCAGCCAGGGCGGCATCGCGCAACTCGCGCGTGGAGAGGCCGTGGCGGCGGCGGCACATTGGCTCGACGAAGCATCCGGCGAGTACAACGTGCCGCTGGTGCGCGCCGCGATGCCCGGCGAGGATACGGTGGTCATCGAATGGGCGCGACGACGTCAGGGGCTCGTGGTCGCACGGGGCAACCCGATGCGCTTGCAGCGCCTGAGCGACTTGGTCAGGCGACACGCCTGCGTGGTTGCGCGTCAGCCTGAGGCGGGCAGCGATCGGCTCCTGCGCCATCTGCTCCACGCCGCGCGCATCGATCCGGGCGCATTGCGTTGGAGCGAACGCATGGCGCTCGCCGAAAGCGACCTGGCCGCAGTCGTGGCGAGCGGCGAGGCCGATGCAGGACTGGCAATCGAGGCTGCCGCGCATGCAGCGGGTCTTGCGTTCATTCCGCTCGCCGAGGAGCGGATCGATCTGGTTGCACGGCGACGCGATGTGTTCGAGCCCGCGCTTCAAGCGCTGCTTGCGTTCGCCCGGACGCCGGCATTTGCGGCGCACGCCGCGCAGCTGCGCGGCTACGATGTCTCCACCAGCGGACGCGTCGTCTTCAACGCTTAGGAATCTGTGTCCGATTCAACGCGGGCGCGGCACAGCATTGCGTATCGACGCGTCGGAAGCCTGCGGCGCCGGCACGAAGACGCGATACCCGTCGGCGTCGGCGATCCGCACTGGCACGCCGAACAATTGCATGATGCTTTCCGGCGTCAGCGCGCGTTCCACCGTGTCGAGCGCGAGCGGTCGGCCGTGCCCGAGGAGCAGCGCACGATCGGCGTGCGCGCGCGCCTGATCCGGCTCGTGCGTCGAGAACACGATGGTCAAACCTGCCGCGCGCAGTCGATCGAGCTCCTGCAGCACGCGAACGCGGTTGCCGAAGTCGAGGCTTGCGGTCGGCTCGTCGAGGATCATGACCGGCGCCTGCTGCGCGAGCGCTCGAGCCAGCAGCGCAAGCTGACGCTCGCCGCCCGAGAGCTCGTTGACGCGACGCCGCGCAAGCGACGCGATGCCGAGTCGTTCGAGCGCCTCGTTCGCAACACGGTGATCCGCGCGGCCGGGCCGTGCGAGCGGAGCGAGATGCGCGGCGCGCCCCATCAGCACCATCTGCTCGACGGTATAGCCGAAGACCGGTCCGTGCGATTGAGGGACGTAGGCGGCGCGAAGCGCGCGTTCGCTCTCCGGCATGCCCGACACGTCGATGCCATCGAGCGTCACCTGTCCGCCCAACGGACGAAGCAATCCGAGCAGCGTGCGCAACAGCGTCGTCTTGCCCGCGCCGTTGCCACCGAGTACCGCGAGCGTTTCGCCCGGCGCCAGCGCAAACGAAACATCGGCGCCGACGCGTCGCTGGGCGAATCCGAACACGAGATCGGTTGCGCGAAGCATCGCGGCTAGGCCTCCCGGCCGGTGCGAGCAAGCAGCGCGATGAACACTGGCGTTCCCACGAACGCGGTCAGGACGCCGGGCGGAATCTCGACTGGCAGGAGCGTGCGCGCCAGTGTGTCGATGGCCAGCATGAAGATCGCGCCGAGCACGGCGGCAAGCGGCCACAGGCGCGAGAAGTCGGGACCGACCAGCACGCGAGCGATATGCGGCACGACGAGCCCGACCCAACCGATGATGCCGCTGACCGCCACGCTCGCCGCGCTCGCAAGCGTGGCAGCGAGGATGACGACCCCACGCAAGCGCGGCGTGTTCGCACCCAGGGCACGCGCCTCGTCGTCCGGCAGCGCGAGCAGGTTGATGCGCCACGCGAGTGCGCCGAGCAGGATCGCCGCCATGAGTGCCGCCGGCAGCATCGCCACGACGTCAGTCGCCTTGGCCGCCGCGAAGCTTCCCATCAGCCAGAAGGTGATCGCGGGAAGCTGGTTGTACGGGTCCGCGATGAACTTGATCAGCGATATCGCCGCGCCGAGCAGGCTCGCGACCACCACGCCGGTGAGAATCAGCGTCACGAGCGGCTCGTGCCCGGTGAGCCGGCGCGCGATGAACACCACGGCAGCAACCGCGAGCAGGCCCCCAGCGAATGCAGCGATCTGCAGCACGAGCGCGCCTGCGCCGAGCGTGATCGCGATCGCCGCGCCGAGCGCGCCGCCGGTCGATACGCCCAGCGTTTCGGGCGCAACCAGCGGATTGCGAAACAGATGCTGGAACGCGGCACCGGATGCCGACAATGCGCCACCCACCAGCACGCACAATGCCACGCGCGGCATGCGGATCCGCCACACGATCTCGTCGGCGATTCCAGCAACCGGATGGCCGAGCAAACGCGACCACACGACATCGGCGACCTGCGCAGGCGACGCCGCGAACGGTCCGGCACAAAGCGCAATCAGCGCGATGAGCGCAAGCGCGACGATGGCGAGCAGCAGCAGCGCGCGATTGGTGCCCTGACGATCGGGCCGTTCGCGCGCATCCAGCGTAGAGGCAGCGTGCTGCGAATCGGACATCGCGTCGAACGATGCGGCGGTGGAGGCACTTCAAGCATACACGTCGCGGTTGCCTGCGCATGGTCCCGCGCGACATCGGTGGCCTTCAGCTTGTCGCGAAGCCGTAGCGACCGAGCGTCTGTTGCCCCTGGGGCGAAAGGATGAAATCGGCGAATGCGCGGGCCGGGGCAGGCGCGCCGCGCCGCACGCTCAGGCCATAGTCTGCGGCAACATCGAGGTCCTCGGGCAGACTCACAAAACGAAGCGACGGCTCCTCCGACGTCGCGAGCTTCGCGTTGGTGCAATAAGTCAGGAAGACATCGGCGGCACCGTCCTTGACCAGCGCCGCGTACGCCGTTTTGTCCTTCGGTGGAGGCGGCGATTGCGGCCCGCCCGTGAGCTGCAGCGCCTTGCGCTGCAGCGTTTGGTTCGCACCCTCGCGTCGTTCCTCGGCGCGCCGGAACACCTCGAAGGCGTAATCGCCGGAAGGATCGGCCTTGGGCGTCGAGGTGCCGAGCTTGATCGACGGATCGAGCATGACGTCGAGCACGGTTTGGGGTTGCACCGCGACATTCGGCGCTGCGAGCAGGCACATGCGATTGCGCGCGAAGCGCTCTGCCGTATCGGACCATTGCCGCGCGGCGAGCGATTGCGGATGCTCCATGTTGGCCGAGGCGAACACGTCGGCGCGTTCACCGCCTACGATGCGATCGCGCAGCAGGCCCGATGCGCCGAACACGAGTCGAACCTCCACGCCGTGCGCAGCGCGATAAGCCTGCGCCAGCTCGGTCAACGGTGCGCGCAGGCTGCCGGCTGCCAGGACGACGATTTCATCGGCGAGCGCCGGCGTGCTCATGATGGCAAGCAACAGAAAACAGCAGCGTGCCCATGCGATCACGAATTGCTGCCCGCGTTGGGGAAGAACAGCTGCTGGCCGTTGATCTTGTAGCTCGCGATCACGTCCTGCCCGTGCGGCGACACGAGCCAGTCGATGAACTTCTGGCCCAGCTCCTGCTTCACGTTGGGATGCTTCTGCGGATTGACGAGCATCACGCCGTACTGGTTGAACAGGCGCTTGTCGCCTTCCACGACGATGGTGAGATCGGCGCGGTTCTTGAACGACAGCCACGTGCCGCGATCGGCGAGGATGTAAGCGTTCATCGATGCGGCCGTGTTCAGCGCAGGTCCCATGCCCTGCCCGGTGTCGCGATACCACGCGCCCTTGGCCGTATCGATGTCGATGCCCGCCTCCTTCCACAACGCGAGCTCCGCGATGTGCGTACCGCTGCGATCCCCGCGCGATACGAACGGCGCCTGACCGGCGCGAATCTTCTGCATGGCCGCGACGATGTCGTGTCCGCCCGCGACGTGCGCCGGATCGCTCTTGGGGCCGATCAGCACGAAATCGTTGTACATCACCGGATAGCGCTTGACGCCCTGGCCCTCGGCGAGGAATTTCTCCTCGGCCGAGCGCGCATGCACGAACACGACGTCGGCATCGCCGCGACGACCGATGTCGAGCGCCTGGCCGGTGCCGACCGCGACCACCCGCACCTTGATGCCGGTATCCTTCTCGAACGCCGGCAACAAGTGCGAGAACAGGCCCGATTGCTCGGTGGACGTCGTGGATGCGACGACGATGAAATCCTCCGCGCGAGCCGGCATCGCCAGCACGAGCAGCACCGCCGTCAGTACAGTCGCGAAACTGCGTCGATTCATGTTCGCTCCGATTCGAGGAATGCCGCGCCCTCCGGCGAGCGCGGCTTGGTGAAGAAAACCTCGGCCGGCGTCTGCTCGGTCGCGACACCGGCCTGCATGTACACGACCTCGTCGGCCAGACGTCGGGCCTGGGCGAGGTTGTGCGTCGTCATGACGATGGTGGTTCCGCGCGCGTGGATGTCGCGCACGATCGCCTCGACGTCGCGGGTTGCGCCCGGATCGAGGCTCGCGGTCGGCTCGTCGAGGAAAAGGACTTCGGGCTCGAGCGCCCATGCTCGCGCCAGCGCGAGCCGCTGCTGCTCACCGCCGGACAGAACGCGTGCCGACCTGCGCGCGAGGTGCGCGAGTCCGACGGCATGCAGGACCTCCGCCGTGCGCACCGCCGCGTCCGCGCCGCGAATGCCGAAGCAAGCAAGGGCGTAGCGCACGTTAGCTGCCGCAGAGCGTCGCAAGAGGACCGGCCTCTGGAACACCATGGCCTGGCTGCGCGGCGCACGCGTCGCATCGCCCCATCGCAAGGTGCCCTGCGTGGGTTCCACCAGCCCGTGCAGCACACGCAGCAGCGTGCTCTTACCGGCACCGTTGGGCCCGATAACGAACATGCGCGAACCGCGCCTTATCGCAAGATCGACGCCGCGCAGCACGCCGGTCTCGCCGCGCCAGACCTGCACGGCAGTCGCGACGATCGGCAACCCTGCGCCGACGGCGTTACTGCGGTGTCTATCGGTCCGAGTACTCAAGACATCGCGCTCGATCGGAAGCGCACGTGCAGGCTCGGCGGTCTCCGCGACTGAGGACCGACCAGGAAGCGACACGTCGCGCGCTGGCATGGATCAACCAAAGCGCATGCGCGCCCACTCGCGCAGGCTCTGCGCTGCGAGGTTGATCGCGAGCACCAGCGTAATGAGCACGAACCCCAGCGCCAGCGCGAGCGGCAGATCCCCTTTGCTGGTCTCCAGCGCGATCGCAGTGGTCATGACGCGCGTGACACCATCGATGTTCCCGCCTACGATGATCACCGCGCCGACTTCGGAGGCCGCGCGACCAAAGCCGGCAAGCACCACCGTCGCGAGCGCATAGCGCGTGTCCCACAGGAGCGTGGCGATGCGCCGGCCGAGCCCGGCACGCAGGCTGTTGAGCTGCTCCTGGAGCTCGTTCCACGCATCCTCGACGATCTGTCGCGACAATGCCGCGACCAGCGGCGTGATCAGCACGGTCTGGGCAACGACCATCGCGGTGGGCGTGAACAGCACGCCCCACCCGCCGAGCGGACCCGCCCGCGAGAGCATCAGGTACACGAGCAGGCCCACCACCACCGGCGGCAGGCCCATTAGCGCGTTGAGCACGGCAACCACACCGCCGCGCCCGCGGAAGCGCGCGATGGCGATCAAGGCGCCGAGCGGCAAGCCGAGGAGCGCCGACGCGATGGTCGACAGCAAGCTCACCCGCAGCGAAAGCAGCACGATGGCGAGGACCTTCGGATCGAGGTCGGTCACCAGGCGCACCGCGAGTGCGAGGGATTCGGAGAGGGTAGGCAGGGGTAGCGTCCTTGAGCAAAATGTGGCGCCCGAGTGCAATTCTATGCAATTTTTACGCACTGCGGGCGCAGCATGTCGATCCTGCGGTTTCGGCGGTCATGCCGCCGCCCGGGGCCGGATCAGTCGTCGCGGTTGCGCATGAAGTCCGCGGTATTGCCGAAAGCGCGCATCAGCTCGCGGGTGAGTGGCTCGTCGGCGCCGATCTCGAGGAGGGCCTGACGCATGCAGGCGAGCCACTGGTCGCGCTCATTCGCGCCGATGGCGAAGGGTAGATGGCGGGCCCGCAGGCGCGGGTCGCCGCGCTTCTGGAAATACAGCGGCGGGCCGCCCAGCCAGCCGGAGAGGAACCAGTACAGCTTGTCGCGCGATCCGGTGAGCAGCTCGGGATGCAAGGCCCTGATGCCGGCGTACTGCGGATCGCATTCCATGTGCCGGTAGAACGCATCGACGAGCGCACGCACGCGCTCGTCACCGCCCAGGCGTTCGTAGGGTGTGGGGCCGGGACCGGGGATCATGGTCGAAAGAATCGTTGATGGTTGATGGTTGATGGTTGATGGCGCGCATTGACGCACGCTAACACTACCGAACAGCCAACCAAAAATCGCTCCTCGGAGTTCACTCACCCCAACTGCCTCAACACCGCCAGCGGCGGTTGCCGTACGGTCGCGCGAGTCCCGAGCAGACCGGCGATGCTCACCGCAAGTGCGCCGCCTGCGATGCCGTATGCGAACACCAGCGGATTGCCAGTGAACGGGATGTCGAAGATGCGATCGGCGAGCACCCAGCCGATGATCGTCGCACCGGTGGCGCCCACGGCCCCGGCCAGCGCGCCGAGCAGCAGGAATTCGGCCA
>DATKLH010000027.1:0-3843 GCA_035542515.1 Casimicrobiaceae bacterium | reverse complement strand
CCGAAGCTCGCGCCGCTGGTCATGCAGTACAAGGACTACGCGGTATGGCAGCGTCAGCGCCTTTCGCCCGAGCGCGTCGCTGCGGAAGTCGCGTTCTGGAAAGCGCAGCTCGACGGGTGCGAGCCGGTGCCGCTGCTCACCGACCGCGCGCGCCCGAGCATTCAGAGTCATCGCGGCGACATGATCGCAGTGCCGCTCGCACCCGATACCGGGGATGCGGTCAGACGGCTGGCGACAGCCTCCGGCGCGACGCCGTTCATGGTGCTGCTCGCCGTGTTTTTGGTATTGCTGCATCGCTACAGCGGGGCAACCGACATCGCCGTTGGAACCCCGATCGCGGCACGACGACGTGTCGAGTTCGAGGGACTCCTCGGGTTTTTCGCCAACATGCTGGTCATGCGGGCCGACCTGTCGGGCGATCCCCCGTTCGCGCGCTTCCTCGAATCGGTACGCGAAGTCGCCTTGCGCGGCTACGACCACGCCGAGGTGCCGTTCGACACGCTGGTGAAGGAGCTCGTAGCCGAGCGGGACGCGAGCCGCAATCCGCTGTTCCAGATCGCGTTCGCACTCGAACCAGCCCACCGACCGGCACTCCCGCTCGATGGCATCGAGGTGCAGCGCATGCCGTTGACCACCGGGCACGCGAAGTTCGATCTGACGCTCACGCTGCGCGGCCAGGCCTCGCAACTGGTCGCGGAGTGGGAGTTCAGCAGCGCGCTGTTCGATCGCGCAACCATTCAGCGCATGGCGGCGTGCTACGCGACGCTCCTCGCATCGGCCCTGCGTGATCCGCAGCAACGCATCGGCACGATCCCGATGACCATGCCCGACGAGCGACGTCGCATTCTCGAGCAGTGGAGCGGCGCGGGCACGCCATGGCCCGCCGGTTTCGCGAGCATCGCGCGAAAGTTCGACGACCAGGTCGCGCGTTGCCCGGCGGCGATCGCCTTGATTCACGATTCGCGCACCGTGACCTATGCCGCGCTCGACCGCCGGGCCATCCAGCTTTGCGCGTGGATGAGGATGCATGGCGCGGCACCTGGCGGCGTTGTCGGTGTAGCAGGCGATGGTTCCCCCGAGATGGTGATCGCGTGGCTCGCCGTGATGAAATCCGGCGCGGCATACCTTCCGCTCGATCCGGAGCTTCCGAAGCAGCGGCTGGCGTTCATGATCGAGGATGCCGGCGCCTGCCTCCTCGTGGGAACCACGGGCATGCTCGCCAGCATGCCCGCAACGACCCTTCCGGTGATCGATGTCGAGCGCGATGTGGCGCGCATCGATGAATGTCCGGTCGACGATCCTGGAGTCGCCTGCGACCAGGACGCGCTCGGCTGCATTCTCTACACATCGGGGTCGACCGGCCAACCGAAAGGCGTGATGGTTCGCCAGTCGAGCATCGTTCGACTGGTCACTGCGAACGACTACGTCGAGCTCGGCCCCGGCGATACGGTAGCGCGCATCGCGAACGTCGGGTTCGATGCGGCCACCTTCGAAATCTGGGGCGCTTTGCTCAATGGCGCGCGGCTCGCCCACCTGTCGCGCAACCAAGCGCTGTCCGCAGCCGCGTTCGCGAACGCAATAGACGCGTACGGCGTGACGTGCGCGCTCGTGACCACCGCTGTGTTCAACGCCATGCTGCGCGAGCGACCCAACGTCTTCGCGAAGGTCGACAAGCTGCTGTTCGGTGGCGAGGCCTGCGATACCGAGGCGGTGCGTCGTGCGTTCACCGGCGGCGCGCCGCGCCGGCTCGTGAACCTCTACGGTCCGACGGAGGCCACGACGATTGCAACCTACCACGTCGTGGATCACGCGCCTGGCGACAAGCCGGTGCCCATCGGTCGTCCGATTCGAGGAACCGAAGTGTTCGTGCTCGATGCGCAGCTGCAACCGGTGCCGCCCGACGTGCCGGGCGAGATCTACATCGGCGGCACCGGCGTCGCGCTTGGATACGTCGGCAACCCGGCCGCCACGCGCGAGCGCTTCGTGGATCATCCCTTCGCACCGGGAAGCGGGCGACGCCTCTTTCGAACCGGCGATATCGCGCGCTGGGACGCCGACGGGATCCTGCGCTTCGTCGGGAGGTGCGACGACCAGGTCAAGATCCGTGGCGTACGCATCGAACCGGGCGAAGTACGCGGCGCCCTGCAACGACTTCCAGGCGTTCGCGCTGCGCACGTCGTCGTGCATACCAGCCCAAGCGGGGAACGATGCCTCGTGGCTTATGTCGTCGCACACGACGCAAGCAACGTGTCACCGGACACGCTCAGTGCTGCACTCGCATCGTCGCTGCCGCGGTACATGGTCCCGCTGGCCTTTGTGATGGTCGATACGCTGCCGCTGACGCGCAACGGCAAGATCGATACACACGCGCTGCCGTCGCCCACGCTCGATTCGCGCAGCACGCGCGGCCACGTGGCGCCACGTGACGATGTCGAGCGAGCGATCTGCGCGGTCTGGGAATCGCTCCTGGGTCTCGAGCGCGTCGGCCTCGAAGACGACTTCTTCGAATGCGGCGGCCATTCGCTGCTGGCCGTGCGCATGCTGATCCGTCTGGGCGCCATCGCGGACGGACTCACAGTGAGCGCGGTGTTCGAAGCGCCCACGGTCCGCGCACTGGCGGATCGCTGCCGCGAGCATCGTCAGCTCGGAAGCGGCGAGGCGGTGACACCGCGAGCGATGTAACGCCCCGCGTGCCTCGCTCGCGGCGCCCACGACAGCATGCATCGCCGGTGCGCGATCGGCTACGGCGTCGGCATTGATGACGGCGCTGATATCAATGTCGAGCGGCTTGATATCAAATGCGCACCCGAATGCATTAGCATCGAAGGGGCTCCCCGGCGGATTTCATCCACGCGCTCGGCGTCGCGTGATGGCTTGCGCCAGGGCGGCCATCGAATCCAATTGACGGGTTGGCACGCATGAGTCCTCGGATGGGTCCGCGATGAGCAGCTCCGGCGTGGGGGCCCGCGTCCAGCGCAAGGAAGATCAACGATTCCTGCGCGGACGCGGTCAGTACGTCGGCGACATCAAGCTGCCGGGCATGCGCGATGTCGCCTTCGTGCGAAGCCCGGTCGCCCACGCGCTGCTCGGAGCGATCGATGTTCCCGCGGACAAGCGCGGCCAGGTGTTCAGCGCCTCCGACCTGGTCGGTGTCAACGCCATCGAAGCCACGATCGGACTGCCGGGCTACAAGCGCTCGCTGCAGCCGGTCCTGGCCACCGGCAAGGTTCGACATGTCGGGGAGTTGATCGCAGCCTGCATCGCGGATACGCGCGCCGAGGCCGAGGACATCGCCGATGCAGTCAGCGTCGACTACGACGAGTTGCCGGTGGTGTACGACATGCTGGCAGCGCGTGAGGCGGGCTCACCGCTGGTGCACGAGCATTGGGGCGACAACCTCTTCCTCGATAGCCGGATCACCTCGGGCGACATGCGCGAGGTCGCTGCGCGCGCAGCAGTCAGCGTGTCGCGCGAGTTGCGCACCGCGCGCCACTGCATTTCGCCGCTCGAAGGGCGCGGAGCGGTCGCGCACTGGGACAGTCGGCAGGACCAGCTCGTGGTGTGGTCGTCCACGCAGGTGCCGCATCTGGTGCGAGTCGGTTTGGCCGACTGCCTCGGACTCGCGCAGGGCCAGATCCGCGTGATCGCGCCCGATGTCGGCGGCGGCTTCGGCTACAAATGCATCCTGCTCCCTGAGGAGGTTTGCGTCGCCTGGCTCGCGTTGCGGCTGGGGCATCCGGTGCGCTGGATCGAGGATCGCCGCGAACAGCTCACCGCGGGCGCGAGTTGCCGCGAGCACCATTACCTGGTGACGGCACACGCCGATGCGCGCGGCCGCATCCT
>DATKLH010000026.1:0-4880 GCA_035542515.1 Casimicrobiaceae bacterium | reverse complement strand
CCTCGTTCACCACCGCGGTGTTCGACGTCTGCCATGTCGGCGTCGTCTTGCGCGCGGTGCTGTTCGTCAACGCCGTGGTGGCCGTGGCTCTGCTCTTCGCGGTCAACGGCTGGCGGGCCTGGCTCACCATGTGCGCCACCGGCGCGGCCGTCGTGCTGCCCAGCGTGCTGGCATGGCTGCTGGCGGCGTGCAGCCTGAAGCACCGGCTGGAGCGGGCGCCGCTCGCGCTGCAGTGGGTCGGGGCGGTGGGCCTGGGCGTGCTCGCAGGCGCGTTCGGCTGGACCCTGGGCGCGGCCACGGGGCTGGAGCTCTTCGATCCGCGCCGCTGGTGGGCCAGCGGCGTGGCCGGCGGCGCGCTCGCGGCCGTGGTGTTCCAGTGGCTGCGCATGCGCGCCCAGGCGCGGTTCCCGGCCGAGACCACCGCCCGCCTGGCGGAGCTGCAATCGCGCATCCGGCCGCACTTCCTGTTCAACACGCTCAACACAGCGCTCAGCCTGGTGCGGCTGGACCCGGTGCGCGCCGAGGGCCTGCTCGAGGACCTGGCCGAGCTGTTTCGCGTATTGATGCGCGACAACCGCGATTTGACGCCGCTCGCCGACGAGGTCCAGCTTTGCCGCCAGTATCTCGAGCTGGAGAAGCTGCGGCTGGGCGAGCGACTGGTCGTCGACTGGAACATCAAGAGCATGCCGCCCGATGCGCTGGTCCCGCCGCTGGTGCTACAGCCCCTGCTCGAGAACGCCGTCTACCATGGCATCGAGCCGTCGAGCTCGCCGGGCACCCTGTCGATCAACATCTTCGCCTCGCGCGACGAAGTCCACGCGATCCTGCGCAATCCGCACGTGGTCAACGCGCGCAATCATCGCGGGGGCAATCGCATGGCGATCGCCAACGTGCGCGAGCGGCTTGCGCTGCATTTCGACGCCGAAGCGAGCCTCGACTCCCGCGTCACGCGCGAGCAATACGAAGTCCACATCCGCATGCCATACCGCACGACGCGGCCCGAGCAGGCGGAGCAACCGGCAACGCTCGCACAACGGGCGACCCCGCCGATCCGTAACGATGCGCGCAAGGAACGATCGCGTGCCTTGCCCGGCCTCAACGCCGGGCCCTGTCCAACTTGAGGTGACCCCGTGCCTGACACGCCGATGCGTATCCTGATCGTTGATGACGAAACGCCTGCCCGCCGCCGACTGCGCGAGCTGCTCGACGATTGCGCGGGCGCGTTGCCGCTGGTCGTGATGGGCGAGGCCCAGAATGGCCGCGAAGCGCTCGACCTTCTGCAATCGGCGCCGGCCGATCTGGTGCTGACCGACATCCACATGCCGGACATGGACGGCATCGAGCTCGCGCGCCACCTGCTCAAGCTTTCCCATCCGCCGATGGTGATCTTCACCACGGCGTTCCACGAGCACGCTCTCGCCGCGTTCGACGTGAACGCCATCGACTACCTCGTGAAGCCGGTTCGTGTGCAGCGCCTGTTGTCCGCGCTGCAGAAGGTGCCGCGCCTGCGCACCAGCATGGCCGATCGCCTGTCGCACATGCCTGCGGCCGCGCGGCGCTTCCTGTCGGTCACCGAACGTTCGCGCGTGGTGCTCGTGCCGGTCGAGGACATCATCTATCTGAAGGCCGAGCTCAAGTACATCACCATCCGCACCGCGCAGCGCGAATACCTGCTCGAGGAATCGCTGACCCGCCTGGAACAGGAATTCGGACCGCGCTTCGTACGCGTGCATCGCAACTGCCTGGTCGCGCGCGAGTACATCCGTGGCTTCGAGCGTCGCCTCAACGACGATGGCGATGCCCATTGGGAGGTGCTCGTCAATCACATTCCAGAATCGCTGCCGGTGTCGCGCCGCCAGCAGTTCGTGGTCCGCGAGATCGGTCGCGAAGCGGTCGCAGCCAATTCGAGCTCGGTGCCGGAGCGCACCGCGGAGTTGAAGTACGGCTGATCGCAACCCCGTTGTTTTGCTTTGCCGAGCCGGCGGGGTCAAGCGGCGTAGTTGGGGGTCGGCAGACTGTCGATGTTGTGCTTGCGAGCCCTGGGTGGCGAGGCGCTGAGGCGCACCGCACTGCCGTTTGGCACGGCGCGATGTTCGAAGAGGCACACTGAGCACTATCCGCGTCTGCCGCCAGCGCCCTTGGTCTTCCTGCTTCGCGCTGCGCTAAAGTAGCGGCCTCTCAACCGATCCTGCGTGCGCGTCGTGCGCCGCCCCGCCATGCGCATCCTCATCTGCGGCTCGCTTGCCTACGACACCATCATGGTGTTCCCCGACCGGTTCGGGCGTCACATCCTGCCCGACCAGACGCACATGCTTTCGGTGTCGTTCCAGATCACCGACATGCGCCGCGACTGGGGTGGTTGCGCCGGTAACATCGCGTACAACCTGCGCGCGCTCGGCGGTACCCCGGTGATCATGGCGACGCTAGGCGAGGACGGCGGTCCTTATCGCGAACGCATCGCAAACCTCGGTATCGACAGCGGCGGCGTGAAGACCGTAGCGGGCACGTACACGGCGCAGGCGTTCATCATCACCGACCTCGACGACAACCAGATCACCGCGTTTCATCCCGGTGCGATGAACCAGTCGCAGGTCAATCGCGTCGCCGACGTCGCCGATCTCGGCCTGGGCATCGTCGCACCGGACGGCAGGGACGGCATGCGCGAGCACGCCGCACAGTTCGCCGCCGCGCGCATTCCATTCATCTTCGACCCCGGACAAGGCCTGCCGCTGTTCACCGGGCCCGAGCTCGTCGACATGATCGACCAGGCAAGCTATCTCGCCGTCAACGACTACGAAGCGAAGCTGCTCGAGGAGCGAACCGGCCTGTCGCTCGACGCGGTCGCCGAGCGCGTCGAGGCGCTCATCGTTACCATGGGCGCGGAAGGATCGGTGATCCACGCGCGCGGGAATCACTACGCGATTCCACCGGTGCCGGCGCGCGAGGTCGTCGATCCCACAGGTTGTGGAGATGCCTACCGCGCGGGCTTGTTGTACGGCATCTCGCAACGCTGGCCCTGGGAGAAGACCGGACGGCTCGCATCGCTGCTCGGCGCGGTGAAAATCGGCAGTCGCGGCGGCCAGAACCACGACGTCAACCGCGAGCGCGTTGCGACGTTATACTCGGAAGCGTTCGGCACTTCCTTGTGGTGAAGATCGTGAAAACGTTTGCAATGCCCCTGCAGCGAGTCGGCATGTTGGTTGTCGCCTTGACCGCCGCGCTGCTGTTGTCCGCGTGCGCGCCGATGCCGCCTTACGGGTATCCGGCCTACCAGGCCTACCGGCCGCAATCGGTCGAGCTGGGTGTCGTCGAGACGGCACGCGGCGTGCGCATGCAAGGCCCCGACACCGGTGTTGGCACCGTCGCCGGCGCCGCGCTTGGCGGTCTTGCGGGCAGCGGCATCGGGTCCGGCGGCGGCAATGCCGCTGCGATCATCGGCGGCGCGATTCTGGGTGGCATCGCCGGCAACGCGGTCGAGCGCGACGCGAGCAAGTTCAACGGCGTCGAAGTCACCGTGCGGCTGGACAGCGGTCGCATGATCGCGGTCGTGCAACCCGACGCCGGCGAGTTCTTCCGCCCCGGCGATCGCGTGCGCGTTGTCTCCGACGGCTACGCCGCGCGCGTCAGCCGCTAACCCTCCCCCGAGCCATCCGACCCGGCCGCCAAACCGCGGCGCTCGTCGAGGAAGCGGACCCTGCAGTCGCAGGGCCTGCGGCGCCGGCACGTCCGTTGCGCGTTCGGTTGCCGCGCCGCGCCTATCGCGCAGCGCGCACCACGCTGCATCTGTTGCTCGGCGTTGCGACCACGACGATCGTATTTCCGTTCCTCGAAGCCTCGAGCCGGCATCGCGCAGTGCGACGCTGGAGCGCTCGCCTGCTGCGCTTGTTCGACATCGAGGCGAAGGTGCATGGTGCGCTGCCGGAGCACGGGGGCAACCTGCTGATCGTTGCCAACCACATCTCGTGGCTCGATATCTTCGTGCTCAATGCGCTGGTGCCGGTGCGGTTCATCGCGAAGGTCGAGCTCGCGCGCTGGCCGGTGGCGGGCCGGATGGTGCGCGACGTCGGCACGCTGTTCATCGAGCGCGAGCGGCGACGCGATACGCTACGCGTGAACCGTCAGGCCGCGCAGGTGCTCGAGCAAGGCGACATCATCGCCATCTTTGCCGAAGGAACCACGACCTACGGCGACGAGCTGTTGCCCTTCAAGAGCTCGCTGCTGCAGCCCATCGTCGATGCGCGTGGTCAGGTGCAACCCGTTGCGTTGCGCTATCGCGCACACGACGACGCGCCGTCGGCATTGCCGGCGTACGTGGGTGACGATCCTTTCATCGCGTCGTTCTGGCGCGTTTGCGGCGCGCACCGGCTGCGCGTGGAAGTCCACGTGCTGGACAGGCTGCACGCGGAGGGACGACATCGCCGCGAGCTCGCTCGGGAAGCCGAGGCAGCGGTCAGAGCGGCTTTGGGGCTATCGGCGCGCGGGATGGAACCTGGTAGATCCGGCGATCAGGCAGGCGCACCCCCGTGAGCGTCCCGCCCCATACGCAACCGGAATCGAGCATCAGTACGTTGGGTGCGAGCATCAGGTCGAGCGTCGACCAGTGACCGCATACCACCGTGCGGTCGGCCGAGCGACGCGACGGTTGCAGATACCACGGCATGAAGCCCTCCGGCGCATGCTCGGTGCCGCGCTTCTCCTCGAATTCCATCGTGCCGTCGGCGCTGCAGAAACGCAGTCGCGTGCACGCATTGACGATGGCGCGTAGACGATCGTAGCCCTGCAGATCGTCGCGCCAGGTTCGCGGTTCGTTGCCGTACAGGACCGCGAGGAACTCGGTTGCGTGAGGACCGCCGAGGATGTCCTGCACTTCACGCGAAAGT
>DATKLH010000025.1:0-6040 GCA_035542515.1 Casimicrobiaceae bacterium | reverse complement strand
CGTCGCGCTCGCCGTACGCGCGCAATTGGAAGCCACGCCAGGCGTGGTCGACGTCGACGACAGCAGCATCGTCTCGGCTCCGCGGACCTTGCTGCTGGTCGATCGTCGTAAAGCCGCGCTGCTCGGCGTGCCGCAACAGGCGATCGTCACGACGCTGCAAGCGGGTCTTGCCGGCGAGGCGACCGCGTATCTCCACGACGAGACGAAGTATCCGGCCGCGGCGCAATTGCGCCTGCCCGCCGATCGCCAGGGCGATCTCGATTCGCTGTTGCAGCTCTCGGTTCGTGGAGCTGGCGGACAGCTCGTGCCGATTCGCGAGCTGGTCACGCTGAGCGACAGCACGCGCGAGCAGCCGATCTACCACAAGGACCTGCTGCCGGTGAACTACGTCATCGGCGACATGGCCGGCGCGATCGACAGTCCGCTGTACGGCATGTTCCGAGCGCGCGGCGGACTGCGCACGATCGCGACGCCGGGAGACGGGCGCCTGTCCGAATATTTCATCCGCGCGCCGGAGGACGCCTACCGCGACTACTCGCTCAAGTGGGACGGCGAATGGCAAATCACCTACGACACGTTTCGCGACATGGGCGCAGCCTATGCGGTTGGGCTGGTGCTGATCTATCTGCTGGTGGTCGCGCAGTTCGGCTCGTACCTGACGCCGCTGATCATCATGGCGCCGATTCCGCTGACCATCGTCGGCGTGATGCCGGGTCACGCGCTGCTCGGCGCGCAATTCACCGCCACCAGCATGATCGGCATGATCGCGCTCGCCGGAATCATCGTGCGCAACTCGATCCTGCTGGTCGACTTCATTCGCCTGCAACTCGCCCGGGGCGTCTCGCTCGAAGACGCGGTGGTGCGCTCGGCGACCACCCGAGCTCAACCGATCCTGCTGACCGCGCTTGCCGCGATGCTCGGCGCGTTCTTCATCCTCGACGACCCGATCTTCAACGGGCTCGCCATAGCGCTGATCTTCGGCATCCTGGTCAGCACCGTGCTCACCCTCGTGGTCATTCCGCTTTTGTACTACGTCGCGTACCGTCGCAAGCCGGCGGCGATCGCGTCATCCCCGCAAGGAGCAACCGCATGACTTCCTGGCAGATCGTGCGCCTGTTCGCAGGGGTGTGCGTCCTCGTTTCGCTCGCGCTCGGCATGCCCGGCAGCCCGTTTTTTGTCAACGCATGGTGGCTCGCCCTGGCCGCATTCGTTGGTGCGAACCTGATGCAGAGCGCGTTCACGCGCTGGTGCCCCCTCGAGATCGTGCTGCGCCGGTTTGGCGTCAGCGCCGGCTGCTGAAGGTCGTTGCCGGACTCGCCGGGACGTGGAACACCGGCCGCGAAGCGCGGAAGCTGCGCGGCACGGTGGAAAAGTTGCGCTCGCGTGGCACGCCGGCGGATGATGCGGAGCGGCAGCCCTGTTCGCTTGTCCAATACGGGTGTTCCCGCTGCACCAACGCCGGCCGCCATGGCCCACCGTATCGCGCTACGCGAAGGAGCGTCATGCGCAAGATCGTTTCGAACACCGCCTGCTTTCTTGCCG
This sequence comes from Casimicrobiaceae bacterium, assembly GCA_035542515.1. Lineage (GTDB taxonomy): Bacteria > Pseudomonadota > Gammaproteobacteria > Burkholderiales > Casimicrobiaceae > VBCG01. The sequence goes on along the minus strand of DATKLH010000025.1, from coordinate 4,498 downwards.
GACTCGGGCTCATGCTCGCTGCATCATCGCTCGCGGCCCAGGGCGTGAAGATCTACAAGTGTCCCGGATTCGATGGGGAGACGCTGTTCACGGACCAGCCGTGCCGCAGCGGAGAAGCGCTCACCATCGACGCCGGCAAGGCGCGTCCCGATGCGTCGGAGACGCTAAGGCGCGATCGTGAGGCACTCGACCGTGGCATGGCGCAGCTCAGGGCGCGCCAGGAGCGAGAGCGCATGGGTCAGGCGTGGGCCGAGCAAAACGGTCCTCCCGCCGAAACGGTCGCCGACAACGCACAGCCGGCCTACTACTACCCGTTCGGTGGCGACTACGGCTGGGCGCCGTATGGCACGCCGTTCGAACGTCCGCTTGGTCCGCGCAACTCGCGCCGCGATCGCGACCGCCAGCACACCGTTCCCGTGCGCCCGCGCAACCCGCGCACCGGCGATCGGCTCCTGCCGCCGCTGCGCGAATTCCCGCAAAGCGAACCGGTGATGCGCGCAGCGCCGCCTTCGCGGCGCTGATCAGCGCGCGTTGCTGGCGCGCAGCTTGTCGATCTCGCGCTCGATCGCTTCGGCGACATACGCGCGCAGAAGCACCCCGACCTGCTGGCTGATGTTGGCGACGAGGTCCGCACTGGCGCGATCGACGATCGGCTGCAGCCTCTCGGCAAGCTGATCGCGCAGTCCGGTGTCGGTGAACAAGTCCACGCGCTGCAGCACCTGCATGCCGATCTCCTCGGCCAGCGCATCGAGGCGCGCCTTCTCGGCGACCGGATCGTGAGCCGGCGCCGGATCCTGCGGATCGGCTTCGGCGAACAATACCGATGGCGGCGCTTCGCTCGCGAGCTCCTGCTCGGTCTCGACCGGCAATGGCTCGTCCTGCGCGAACTCGTCGCGCGGCGCGTCGATGTGCATCGACGTGCCTTCCGGTCCCTCGGCCTCGACCGGGACACCTTCCTCGAGGGCCATCATGAGCACTTCGGACTCGTCGTCTTCGGCGCGGGCCAGCGTCGCCGGTATCTCTTCGCCGGGAGCCGCTTCTTCGAGGGTGGCGATCGCGATTTCGCTGTCCGCGTCGGCCGCGAGCTCTTGTGCATCGAAGCCTGCGTGCTCGCCTGGATGAGCGCGCGCCACATCTTCGCCTGATGCCGTCCACTCGCGCTGAAGCGGCGCGGCATCATCGGCGGCTTCGAGGGATTCGACGTCCGTGCCGGAAGGCTCGACGACCATCTCGGCGGCGTACGACTCCGCCGTGCTTGCCTCTGCCTGCGCAAAACCGACGTTGTCCTGCTCGCTTGCGGAAGCCGCCTCGGCATTCGCAAGGTCGACCGCTTCGGCCAGCCGCTCCGCTGCAAGCTTGGCGTCTTCCGCAAGCCGCTGCGCTGCAAGCCGGATCTCCTCCGCGGGCTGCTCGGGTGCAACCGGGCGAACTTCCACCGACTCCTCGAGCCACAACGACGGCTCGCCCTCCTCGGGGATTTCCGCGACGGTGGGCGCTTCGATTTCCTCGACCGCGTCGGTGAGGATGGGAACGTCTTCGAGGCTGTCTTCCGGTGTCGCGCCGGGCTGCGCTTGGCTGGGTGGATTTGCCGGCGGCGGCACCACCGCGTCGACAAGCACGGGCACGTCCTCGGCGAGCGCCGGCGCCCGGTTGCGGCGCATCAGCGCATCGGCTTGTTCGAGAAGCTCCCGTGCGCTCGGCACCTTTTCAGGCCCGCTCGGAAAGATCGTGGGTGCGCAACTCGTAGCCGCGCTCGCGATAGAAACGGAAGCGCGCACGTCCCGCTGCGATCGCCGCTTCGTCCACGCCCACGACCTCGGCGAGCCGCTCGAAGCGGCTGAAAAACGGCGGCGGATCGGGATGCAGATTCACGAGCACCGCCGCCGGACCCGAATGCGTCAACGCCTCGTCGATGACGATCGGCGTCTCCGCCGCAACGACGCTGTCGAGGCGGCAATGCGGCAGGAATGCGAGCGGTGGACGCGTCCAGAGCATGCGATCGAGCACGTCGGTCGCTTCGCGGTCCGGCGTCAGCACGCGCACGCTACCGTGCGCCGCGTAGGCCTTTGCGACCAGGCGCGCGGCGACCTGGAGCGGATCGGCGACGCGAGTATAGAAGTCGATCGTGGTCATCGCGGTGATGCGAGCAGTGTACGCTGACCACGCGGGCAGCGGCCAAAGGCGTTCCGGGTTCCGGGTCGCTAGCGCGCCTTCGCTAGGAGGCGCGGCATGCGAGCGTTCTACCGCTCATATCCAAGGCGGTTCTGCGCGGCGCGTCGACAACCTGCAACCACCAACCAGGAACGCCTCAAACCGGGGTTCCACCCTCCTGCCCGAGCAACCATGTCGTGAGGAGAGGCACCGGGCGTCCCGTCGCGCCTTTCTCCTTGCCTTCCTTGTACGCGATGCCCGCGATGTCGATGTGCGCCCAGTCGTACTTCCTGGTGAAGCGCGACAGGAAGCACGCCGCGGTGATGCTGCCACCGGCACGGCTGCCGACGTTCGCGAAGTCGGCGAAATTGCTGTTGAGCGCTTCCTGGTAGTCCTCCCAGAGGGGCAACTGCCAGGCGCGATCGTAAGCGTCGTCGCCCGCGGCAAGCAGCGCGCGCGCAAGCGCATCGTTGTTGCTGAACAAGCCCGCGGCGACGTGTCCCAGCGCGATCACCATCGCGCCGGTCAGGGTCGCGACGTCGACGACGGCCTCGGGCTCGTAGCGCTCCGCATAGGTAAGCGCGTCGGCGAGGATCAATCGTCCCTCGGCATCGGTGTTGAGCACCTCGACAGTCTGGCCCGACATGCTCTTGACGATGTCGCCGGGCTTGGTCGCGTGCCCCGACGGCATGTTCTCGCACGCCGGGACCAGGCCCACGACATTGATCTTGGCATTGAGCTCGGCGATCGCGCGCATGGTGCCGAACACCGAGGCCGCCCCGCACATGTCGTACTTCATGTGGTCCATGTCGGCCGGCGGCTTGAGCGAGATGCCACCGGTGTCGAACGTGATCCCCTTGCCGACCAGCACCAGCGGTCGCTGCTTGCGCTGCGCCTGTTCGTACTCGAGCACGATGAAGCGTGGCGGCTCGTGACTGCCGCGCGTCACCGACAGGAACGACCCCATGCCGAGCTCCTCGATCTGCGGCTGGTCGAGGACCTTCGCGACGATGGTCGGGAACTCCCTCGCCAACTCCAGCGCCCGTTCGCCGAGGTAGCGCGGCGTGCACAGGTTCCCCGGCAGGTTGCCGAGATCCTTCGCGAGATCCATGCCGTGCGCGATGGCGAGCCCGCGCGCGGCCGCCGTCTCGCCGGCGGCGAGGTCGGAACGTTGCGGCACCGAAAGCGTCAATTTGCGCAACGGCCGGCGCACTTCGGTGGGCTGGCTCTTCATCGACTCGAAGCGATAGACGGCATCCATCGCCACGACCACCGCATGCTCCACGCGCCAGGCCACTTCGCGCCGCTTGACTTTCTCCTCGGTGAGGTAGACGACGGCTTCGTACGATCCGGTCTCGTTCAGGAGCTTCACCGCCGCTCGGATCGCCTGGCGGAATTCCTTGTCGCGGAAGTCGCGCTCCTTGCCGAGGCCCACCAGGAGCACGCGATCGGCGAGCGTTCCGCGCACGTTGTGCAGCAGCAGTGTCGAGCTGAGCTTCCCTTCCATGTCGCCGCGTCGGATGATCTCGGCGATGTAGCCGTTGCTCGCTCGATCGATGAGCTCTGCCGAGAGTGACAGCTTGCGATTGTCGAACACGCCGACCACGACGCACGCGCTGCGCTGCTTCTCGGGACTTCCGCTTTTTATGGTAAATTCCATCGCCGTCCTCGGGTGTGTCGCGGCTGAGATTCTTGGCCGGATCGCCGTCTGCCGCGCATTATCGGCAAAACCGCTTCAAAAAGTCAAAGTTTTCCCGGCGTCATGATCTTCCGGCGCAGCCTCGTGCGCGAAATGACGGCGACCGCCGTCGGCCTGTTCCTGGTGCTGCTCGCCATTCTGTTCAGCAACCTCGTGCTGCGCCTGCTGGCGCGCGCCGCGGGTGGCGCGGTCGCTCCCGAAGGGATCCTCGCGCTCCTCGGCTTCAACGCGCTCTTTTACTTCAATATCCTGCTGTCGGTCGCGCTGTTTCTGACCGTATTGCTCACGCTTTCGCGCTGGTACCGCGACAGCGAGATGATTGTCTGGTTCACGTCGGGAATGTCGCTGACCGCGTGGCTCAAGCCGATTCTCTGGTTTGCTGCGCCGTTCCTGGTTGCGATCGTCGCGTTGTCGTTGTTCCTCTCGCCGTGGGCGGAACAGCGGCGCCTGGAATACGAGCGCCAGCTCGAATCGAAGGACCAGATCGCATTCCTCACCCCGGGACTGTTCAAGGAGTTTCCGCGCGCGAACCTGGTGGTGTTCGTGGAGGCCTTCAATCCCTTCGATTCGAGCGTGCGCAATGTGTTCTTGCGCACCATCGAGGACAAGCAGGAGGTCACCACCGTCGCCGCCACCGGCCGCCTCGAA
>DATKLH010000024.1:0-15618 GCA_035542515.1 Casimicrobiaceae bacterium | reverse complement strand
AGAGAAGGCGTAGTTGGCAGTTAGTAGATAGCAGTTAGAGTGCCTTCAACTTTCACAAAGCGGGCTCGATCGATCCACTTCGAATTGGCAGTTACTCGGCACACTGTTCGCATCATGCGCGCCAACTGCTAACTGCCATCTACCAACTACGCCGTTTTGGCTTCGCGACTACCGTCCCAGGAACACCTCGATCACCCGCTCATCGTTCTGTACCTTGGCCATCGAGCCTTCCGCGAGCACATGACCTTCGTGCAGCACGGTCACGGTGTCGGCGATCTTCGCGACGAAGTCCATGTCGTGCTCGACCACGATCAGCGAATAATGCCCGGCCAGCGATACGAACAGCTCGGCGCTGCGCATCGTTTCGTCGTCGGTCATGCCGGCGACCGGCTCGTCGAGAAGCAGGAGCTGCGGATCCTGCATCAGCAGCATGCCGATCTCGAGCCACTGTTTCTGTCCATGCGACAGGCTTCCCGCCAGCCGACGAGCGTCGGCCGCGAGGCGGATCTGCTCGAGCGTCTGCATGATCTTGTCGCGCGCCGCCGAGTCGAGCCGTGCGCGCAGCGTCGGGAACACGCGCTTGTCGCACTTCATCGCGAGCTCGAGGTTCTCGAACACGGTGTGATGCTCGAACACGGTCGGCTTCTGGAACTTGCGCCCGATGCCCTCGTGCGCGATCTCGGCTTCCGACAGGCGCGTGAGATCGATGGTCTGTCCGAAGTACGCGCTGCCGCTATCGGGTCGGGTCTTGCCGGTGATGACGTCCATCATGGTCGTCTTGCCGGCGCCGTTGGGTCCGATGACGCAGCGCAGCTCGCCCGCATCGACGGTCAGCGACAAATCGTTGAGCGCGCGAAAGCCGTCGAAGCTCACGTTGATCGCGTCGAGGTAGAGAATCGTGCCGTGCGAGACATCGACCCCGGCCGGTCGCACGTGCCCGCCGGATAGCGTGCCCGACCGAATGCCTGCGCCACCATGCGCGAGGTTCGCCGGCGCGCTCACGATCGCCACCTGCGCCACGCTCCCGCGATACCCTGCGGAAGGAACAGCGTCACCAGGATGAACAACGCCCCGAGGACATAAAGCCAGTATTCCGGAAACGCCTGCGTGAACCAGCTCTTGCCGAGGTTCACCGCCGCAGCTCCGATCACCGGCCCGATCAGGGTGCCGCGACCACCCACCGCTGCCCAGATGGCGATTTCAATCGAGTTCGCGGGCGACATCTCGCTCGGATTGATGATGCCGACCTGCGGGACGTACAGCGCGCCGGCGATGCCGCAAATGACCGCCGCAAGGGTCCAGACGAACAGCTTGAACCACAGCGGGTTGTAGCCCGAGAACATCACGCGGCTTTCGGCATCGCGGATCGCCGTGAGCACGCGGCCGAGCTTGGATCTCACGATGGCACGCGCCATCAACAGCGTACCGAGCAGCGTGGCCGCCGTAACGACGAACAGGGACATGCGCGTGGTCGGTGCAGCAATCGGATAGCCGAGGATGCGCTTGAAGTCGGTGAACCCGTTGTTGCCGCCAAAGCCGGTGTCGTTGCGAAAGAACAGGAGCATCGCGGCAAAAGTGAGCGCCTGGGTAATGATCGAGAAGTAGACGCCACGGATGCGAGAGCGGAAGGCGAAGTAGCCGAACGTGAAGGCAAGCAGGCCCGGCACGAGAACCACCAGCAACGCGCAATACCAGAAGTGCTCGGTGAAGCTCCAGTACCACGGGTAGGCCTTCCAGTCGAGGAACACCATGAAATCGGCAAGATCGCTGTGGTACACGCCGTCGTGCCCGATGGACCGCATCAGGTACATGCCCATCGCGTAGCCGCCGAGCGCGAAGAACAGGCCGTTGCCCAGCGACAGGATCCCGGTGTAGCCCCAGATCAGGTCCATGGCGAGCGCGACGATCGCGTAGCACATGATCTTGCCGAGCAAGCTCACGGTGTAGTCGGAGATGTGCAACGGATTCCCGGCAGGAACGTAGAGGTTGGCGACCGGAAACGCGATGAACAGGATCGCGGCGGCAAGCAGCCATGCCGCCCAGCCCCAACCCGGGAGAAGACGGCCGAATGCGGCCGCGCGCGCGCCTGGTGTCGTACCCAGCGGAACGAATGCGACGGCCATCGGCGCTACGCTTCCACCATGCGGCCCTTCAGCGCGAACAAGCCCTGCGGGCGCTTCTGGATGAAGAAGATGATGAATACCAGCACGCCGATCTTGGCGAGCACGGCGCCGGACCACGCTTCGAGGAACTTGTTCACGATGCCGAGTCCGATCGCGGCATAGACCGTGCCCGCGAGCTGACCCACGCCACCGAGCACCACGACCATGAACGAATCGACGATGTAGCTTTGCCCGAGATCGGGACCGACGTTGCCGATCTGGGACAACGCACAGCCCGCGAGACCGGCGATACCGGACCCCAGACCGAACGCCCACATGTCGACGCGATACGTCGGCACGCCAAGCGCGCCGGCCATCGCGCGATTCTGCGTGACAGCACGCACGAACAGCCCCAGGCGTGTGCGCGTGAGTAATGCCCAGACCAGCAAAACGACCGCGGCAGCAAAGCCGATGATGACGATCCGGCTCCAGGGCAGCACCACGCCGCTCATGAACTGCAGGCCGCCCGACATCCACACCGGGTTCTCCACCTGAACGTTCTGCGCACCGAACAGCGTGCGCACCGCCTGGATCAGCATCAGGCTGATACCCCACGTCGCCAGCAGCGTCTCGAGCGGGCGACCGTAGAGGAAACGGATGACGCTGCGTTCGAGCGCCATGCCGACGGTGGCCGAGACCGCGAAAGATACCGGCACCGCGGCAAGCAGATAGAAATCGAATCCGGCGGGAAGGTGCGCGCGAAAGAAGTTCTGGACGACATAGGTGGCATAGGCGCCGATCATGATCAGCTCGCCATGCGCCATGTTGATCACGCCCATCAGCCCGTAGGTGATGGCGAGACCGAGCGCGGCGAGCAACAGGATGCTGCCGAGGCTCACCCCGCTGAAGACGCGCCCGATCCACTCCCCGGTGGAGAGGCGCTGCTGCACGGCGCGCAGCGAACGCTCCGCTTCGGCCCGGATATCGGCGTCCGGCTCGTTGTAGGTGTCGCCTTTCTTCTCGAGCAACGGCAGAAGCAGCGTCTTGGTGTTGGCGTTGTCGCTTTCGGCAAGCGTGCGGATCGCCGCGATGCGCGTCGCCTTGTCGTTGCTGCCAAGCTGGATCGACGCAGCCGTCAACCCGAGCAGCTCCTTGATCTCCGGATCGGATTCCTTGGCAAGCGCGGTGTTGATGGCGGGCAACGTGTCCTCGTCGGAGCCGGCTTGCAGCTCCTTCGCGGCCGCAAGACGCACCGCGCGTTCAGGCGAGGCTAGCCGCAGTGCCGCCAGTGCCACGCCGATCGCCTTGCGTACCCGGTTGTTGATCACGACATCGTCGCGGTTGTCCGGTGGAGACGGCAAGACCTGACGGGTGAGCAGATCGGTGACAGTCGTCTTGCTGTCGACGGTGGTCGTACGCACGATCTGGTTGTCGCCGATGGTTTGTACCTCGCCATCGAGCAGCGCCTGCAACAGCTTCGCGCCGTCCTGGTCGCGCGTTTCGACGATCGTGCCGATCGCCCTCAGCTTGGCATCGTTGTCGCCGAGCGCGAGATCGCGCGTGAGCTCGGGGGTCAGGGCGCTGCTCGAGCGGGCGAGGAATAGCGTCAGTACCAGGAGGAGGATGCGTTTCAAGGGCGGGGAGTCCACGCTACGTTGGGAAACTTCGCTGCCTCGCTACGATGTTTGCAACCTGCAGTGCGCGGAGAGGCGCCTCGGACGTACCAACGGCACGCCGAACCACTCTCGAGCGCATTCGTCATGCCACGAAAGTCGCTGGGTCCCGGCGTTCGCCGGGACGACGATGTACCGCGATCTCGTAGCCAGCCCTTGTCGCGCGGAAAGCGACGGGCCGCCCCGAGCTTTCCGCGCTGGCTTGCGGTTTTCGCGCGAAAGTATCGTCCGAGCCGACGAGTCGTTCATCGTCAGCCACATCGCATACCAGCTCGCGAAACTTGCGCGCGCTACTTCCGATCCGGCTCGTCCTTCTTCTTGTCGTTGCCTTCGATGAACGGGCTCCACGGTTGCGCACGCACCGGACCGGGCGTCTTCCACACGACGTTGAACTGACCGTTCGCCTGGACTTCGCCGATGAACACGGGCTTGTGCAGATGGTGGTTCTTCTCGTCCATCTTCGCGGTGAATCCCGACGGCGCCTTGAACGACTGCCCCGCCATCGCCGCGATCACCTTGTCGGTGTCGGTCGACTTCGCCTTCTCCACCGCCTGCTTCCACATGTGGATGCCGATGTAGGTCGCCTCCATCGGATCGTTGGTCAGTGGCTTGTCTGCCCCAGGCAGCTTCTTCGCCTTGGCGTACTCGGCCCACTGTTTCTTGAACGCGTCGTTCGCCGGATTCTTGAGAGACATGAAATAGTTCCACGCAGCGAGGTGCCCCGCCAGCGGCTTGGTATCGACGCCGCGCAGCTCTTCCTCGCCCACCGAGAAGGCGACGACCGGAACGTCGGTCGCCTTGAGGCCCTGGTTGCCAAGCTCCTTGTAGAAGGGAACATTCGAGTCACCGTTGATGGTCGATATGACCGCCGTCTTGCCTCCTGCAGCGAATTTCTTGACGTCCGCGACGATAGTCTGGTAGTCGCTGTGGCCGAACGGCGTGTACTTCTCGTCGATATCGGCCTCCTTCACGCCCTTCGATTTCAGGAACGCGCGCAGGATCTTGTTGGTCGTGCGCGGATACACGTAGTCGGTGCCGAGCAGGACGAAGCGCTTCGCGCCGCCGCCTTCCTTGCTCATCAGGTATTCCACCGCCGGAATCGCCTGCTGGTTGGGCGCGGCGCCGGTGTAGAACACGTTCTTGGAGAGTTCTTCGCCTTCGTATTGCACCGGGTAGAACAGCAAGCCGTTCAACTCCTCGAACACGGGAAGCACCGACTTGCGCGACACCGACGTCCAGCAGCCGAACACCACCGCAACCTTGTCCTGCGAGATCAACTGACGGGCCTTCTCCGCGAACAGCGGCCAGTTCGAGGCCGGGTCGACCACGACGGGCTCGAGCTTCCTGCCCATCACGCCGCCATGCGCGTTGATGTCCTCGATGGTCATCAACGCGGTGTCCTTGAGTACTGTTTCGCTGATCGCCATGGTCCCCGACAGCGAGTGCAGGATGCCGACCTTGATCGTGTCGGCCGCGAGCGCTTGCGCGCTTCCGAATCCCGCTGCGGCCAGCGCGGCCGTCAGTGCCGCGTTCTTGAGAAAGAGTCTGCGTTGCATGTGCGTCCCCGGAAGGTGTGGTAATGCGGTGGAAATTCGCTCCCTAACAAGCGCCCGCAAACACACGCATCGTCGATGTCGCGCCGTCGCGGGGGTGCTGAGGAAAGCGCATTGCACGACGCATGCCAAGCGTCGGCTGCGCGGTTAACGCGCGGATTCGCTTGGGAAATGCAGGGTTTCCTGCGCACCCGCGCCGGTCGCACCGGATCGCGCGAGCACAAATACGGTGCGACCCGCAACGCGCGCACCGGAATGGACGCGCCGTTCCGGTGCGCCGCCGGTTTCAGGCTGCGAGCACCGCGTGCGCCTCGATGAAGCTCAGGACGCGATCGAGACCTTCACCGCTCTTGAGGTTGGTGAACGCGAACGGCCGCTCGCCGCGCATCCGGGCAGCGTCCCGTTCCATCACTTCGAGCGAGGCACCGACATAAGGCGCCAGATCGATCTTGTTGATGATGAGGAGATCGGAGCGCGTGATGCCCGGACCGCCCTTGCGCGGGATCTTGTCGCCTGCCGCGACGTCGATCACATAGAGCGTGAGGTCGGACAGCTCGGGCGAGAACGTCGCAGCGAGATTGTCGCCGCCGCTTTCGACGAACACGATGTCGAGATTGCCGAAGCGCTGCGCGAGCCGATCGACCGCCTCGAGATTGATCGACGCATCCTCGCGTATCGCGGTGTGCGGACAACCGCCGGTTTCGACGCCGATGATGCGTTCCGCCGGCAATGCGTCATGCGTCACCAGGAAACGCGCGTCCTCCTCGGTATAGATGTCGTTGGTGACCACCGCGATCTGGTAACGCTCGCGCAACGCGCGGCAGAGCGCGAGCGTCAGTGCCGTCTTGCCCGAGCCGACCGGACCGCCGATGCCGACACGGAGAGGATCCTTGCGTAGGGGCGTCATCGAATGCGGGGAGCCGGTACGGGACGATGGACGAGGCAACAAACCTTCTACCACGCCATCACGATCGGAACAAACGGGTGTGCTGGGTTTCGTGGCGCGACGATGCGATGGCCAAGCCGGGCGCGAAGCTCGTGATCGCTTCAGGCGCGAGGTCGAGCGCCTGCTCGACCACGCGGGGAATGCGACTGCCGAGCGTGTAGAGCAGGCGCTGCCCGGCGGCCTGACCCAGTGGAACGAGCTTCACGGCGGCGAGAACCTGGTTCTCCAGCCATGCATAGAGGTACGCCGTGACGGCGTTGCGCTGGTCGATGCCGCTTCGATTCGTCGCGAGCGCGAACGCGGCCGGATATCCGATCGACGGGGCTGCTTCGACCCAACTGTGGTCTGCCGCGGTGAGCATATCCAGGTCGCGCAGGATTCGCAGCAGCGACATGCCCATCTGTTCGGTCTCGCTGCGCAATTCGCTCGATTCGCGCGATGCGACGAACCACGCGTTCCAGTCGGCGAAGCGCTCATGATCCCCGTTGAACACGGCGTCGTGGAGTTGCGCGAGCACGGCGGCCTCGCCAGTCGCCATCACGAGATCGAGCAGATCGCCGATCCATTCCTGCGCACTCGCCTCGTCCCGCACGGTCGACTGCTCGACCTGCCATTCCAACCCCTGCGAATAGCTGTACGCGCCCACTGGCAGCGCCGGCGAGGCAAGCTGCAGCAGGCGAATCAACGCAAGCGCGTCGGTCATTTGCGCGTGCGCTCCATCATGTCGTGGATGACGCCGCGCGGCGCAACGCCCTCGCCCGGAGAGTGCGTATGCGTTCCGGCGTACGCGCCGGGCTCGGGTTCGAAGGGAGCACGCAATCGAACCGCCGTCGCGCCGAGGCCCTCGACCATGGCCTGTCCAACGCTGTCGAACGCGAAGCGCAGCCAGCCCGGGCCGACCTGCACGCGCGAATGACGATTGCCGAGGTGATAAGCGATGCGCGCGAGCATCTGCGGCTCCGCGCTGCGCACTTCGAGCAGATCTTCATCCGCCGCCACCACGCGGACGATCGTGCCGTCATCGGCACGCAGGCAGTCGCCGTCGCGCAACGAAGTTCCGCGCTCGAGCGAAAGGCCCACTTCCACGCCCGACGGCAACCGCGTCAGGAGTCGATGCTTGACGCGCAGCTCGTAGGGCAAGGACAGCTCCACGGTCGCGGAAGCGGGGCTCGCAAGACGCTCGCGAATATGCAGCATCGACCCGACGATCAGAACAGGAAATAGCGCTGAGCGAGCGGCAGCTCGTGCGCGGGCTCGCAGACGAGCAGCTCTCCATCGGCACGGACTTCATAGGTCTGCGGATCGACCTCAATGCGCGGTAACGCATCGTTCAGTTTCATGTCGGTCTTGCGCAGGCGGCGCGTATCGCGCACCGCGACAAGCGGCTTGCCGAGCTTCAGTGCGCGTACGCCGGGATTGCGCAGCGCCGCCTTGGACACGAAGGTCACCGAAGTCGTGAGCGCCTTGCCGAACGCGCCGAACATCGGTCGGTAGTGCACCGGCTGCGGGGTCGGGATCGACGCGTTGGGATCGCCCATCGCCGCGGCGGCGATCATTCCACCCTTCAGCACCAGGAACGGTTTCACGCCGAACAGCGCGGGCTTCCACAGCACGAGGTCGGCGAGCTTGCCGGGCTCGACCGATCCCACGACGTGCGCGATGCCATGGGCTATCGCCGGATTGATCGTGTACTTCGCAATGTAGCGACGAATGCGATGGTTGTCGTTGCGCGCGTTGTCCGCGGGCAGCGTCCCGCGTTGCGCCTTCATCTTGTGCGCGGTCTGCCAGGTGCGCACGATGACTTCGCCGACGCGGCCCATCGCCTGGGAGTCCGACGACAGCATGGAGAAGGCGCCAAGATCGTGCAGGATGTCCTCGGCGGCGATGGTCTCGCGCCGGATGCGCGATTCCGCGAACGCGACGTCCTCGGCGATCGCCGGATCGAGGTGATGGCACACCATGAGCATGTCGAGATGCTCGTCGATGGTGTTCACGGTGTAGGGCCGTGTCGGGTTGGTCGACGACGGCAGCACGTTGCGCTCGCCGGCGGCCTTGATGATGTCGGGCGCGTGTCCGCCGCCCGCGCCTTCGGTGTGATAGGTGTGAATGGTGCGGCCGCCGATCGCCGCGAGCGTGGCTTCGACGAAGCCCGATTCGTTCAGCGTGTCGGTGTGGATCGCAACCTGCACGTCCATGCGGTCGGCGACCTTGAGCGCAGCATCGATGGCGGCCGGTGTCGTTCCCCAGTCCTCGTGCAGCTTCAGGCCCATCGCGCCGGCTTCGACCTGCTCGACCAGCGGAGGAAGCACACTCGCGTTGCCTTTCCCGAGGAAGCCGAGATTCATCGGAAACGCCTCGGCGGCCTCGAGCATGCGATGGATGTGCCAGGGTCCGGGGGTGCACGTCGTCGCGAACGTGCCGGTTGCAGGACCGGTTCCCCCGCCGATCATCGTCGTGACACCCGACATCAGCGCCTCGTCGATCTGCTGCGGGCAGATGAAATGGATGTGCGCATCGATGCCGCCGGCGGTGACGATCATCCCTTCGCCCGCGATGATCTCGGTGCCCGCGCCAATCACGATATCGACGCCCGGCTGGATGTCGGGATTGCCGGCCTTGCCCAGCTTCGCGATCCGGCCCTCCTTGATCGCGATATCGCACTTCACCACACCCGACCAGTCGATCACCACTGCGTTGGTGATGACGGTGTCCGCGCTGTCCTTCGCAACGCGCTGGCTCTGCCCCATGCCGTCGCGGATCACCTTGCCGCCGCCGAACTTGACCTCCTCGCCGTAGATCGTGAGGTCCTTCTCGACCTCGACGATCAGGTTGGTATCGGCCAGGCGCAGTCGATCGCCAACGGTCGGCCCGAGCATTTCCGCATAAGCGCGTCGGCCGATTTTCATGACGACTTGCGCGACTTGCGATCTCGCGTCTTCGCGTGCGCGCGCGAGCCGGTTCGCGGAGGTCGCGATTGGCCTGAGGTCGACGCGGAACGCGAGCGCTTCGCCTTGCGCGGCGGCTCGTCGAGCGCACCCATGACCTTGCCCTGGAAGCCGAATACGCGACGCGCCCCGGCCAGCGCCACGAGCTGAACGGTGCGCGTTTGCCCCGGCTCGAATCGCACGGCGGTGCCCGCCGCGATGTTCAAGCGGAAGCCGCGCGCCGCGCCGCGGTCGAAGTCCAGCGCGACGTTGGTTTCGGCGAAGTGGTAGTGCGAGCCGACCTGAATGGGCCGGTCGCCGCGATTGGCGACGGTCAGCGTGAGGGTCGGTCGACCGGCGTTGAGCTCGATGTCGCCGTCGTCGATGAGGAGCTCGCCGGGGATCATCTGTGATCCGAAGTGCGGTATGGGGTCTGAGGTATCAGGTGTGAGGGTGCGTCCGGCCGAACATCGCGTTGACTCCTCGCTCGCAACGCGTGAAACCGCATATGTGCACTCTCACACTTCATGCCCAGGACCGTCTCTGCCTTTGCTATGGTATCGGCTGATGCACCGTCACGAGCTTGGTGCCGTCGGGAAAGGTCGCCTCGACCTGGATCTCCGGAATCATGTCGGGAACACCTTCCATGACCTGCTCGCGCCGAAGCAGCGTGGCACCGAAGCTCATCAACTCCGCCACGCTGCGGCCATCGCGCGCGCCTTCCAGGATCGCCGCCGTGATGTACGCGACCGATTCGGGATAGTTGAGCTTGACGCCGCGCGCGAGGCGCCGCTCGGCCAGAAGGGCGGCCGTGAACACGAGCAGCTTGTCCTTTTCGCGCGGGGTCAGGTCCATGGTCGTGCCGTTCAGGTGCTCCAGATCCGCGGCGCCACCGCGCTCCGACCCACGATGAGTGGACGCAACGCTTCCCACAGCGCGACGAAGTAGCGGAAAGCTCCTTCACTCGAGGCGCCGACGAAACGCCCGACCAGCACGCCGGGCAATCGGCTCACCACGCCGTCCCCGTCGCACGCGAGTGTGCGGCGCGCCACTTCGAGCATACGATCGTCGATGTTGCGAGTGAAGGCCACGAATGTGCCAAAGACCGGCTTTGCGTTCAAGCCCGCGCGCGATTGCAGAAGTCGCGACGACGCCTCGAGCCTCATGCGTTCGCTCCAAATCAGTGCACGTTCGCGGTAGACATCGGTGCGTTGCGCGAACCCACCGGATGCGAATCGCTCGCCGGCGGCCACGCGACCGAGGCAGACAATCTCCCATCCGATGAATGTCGCGTCGCCAGCCAGATCGACACGCGTGGCGAGCGACGCACGCGCGCCGTCGAAGACGATCGTGCCCTGGGGCAGCCATTCCACCACCGCGCCCGCCTTCGCATCGATGCGCATCGTTTGACTCGCGCCGCCGCGCGCGCACCGATACCACTTCGCCGCCCCCGGCGTGGTGAGCTGCGCATGGGCTCTCTCGTCGGCCGCGATGGCAAGGTCGAGCGCATCGCCGTTCGCGATGCCACCAGGCGGATGCACCACGATCGCCTGGCAAACAGCGGGGCCCTCGGGATAGAGCGCCTTCTGCACGACCAGCGGACCTTCGTGCCGACGCTCCGCGAGCCACGATCGTTCCCCGTCGTGGGCGAACCGCAGTGCGAGACGTGCGCGCCATGACGCGACGCGCGCGCCGGAGCGTTCGACGGCATCGGCGTCGGGCGGCATGCGCGGCAGTGTAGCGCAGCCCGCGCTCGCGCCGGACTACTCGAGCGGAACCTCGAAGAAGCTCGTCGCGACCAGGTCGAGCACCGGCTCCTCGCGCTGGTTGATCAGCAGCCAGCGCCAGCGGACGATACCGAGCGTCGGCTGGGTGTCGGAACGACGCTTGTCGAGAACTTCCACATGCAGCGTGAGCGCGTCACCTGGCCGCACCGGCATGAGCCATTTGAGATATTGCAGGCCGGGCGAGCCGAACGACTCCGAGCCGACGAGGAAATCGTCGACGGCAAGCCGCATTGCGATACAGCAGGTCTGCCATCCGCTTGCGATCAGGCCGCGCCAGCGCGATTGCTCGGCCCGGTGCGCGTCGGTGTGGAACCATTGCGGGTCGTGCTCGCGCGCGAAGGCGATGATCTCCTCCGCAGTCAACGACCGCGGTCCGGCGGTGAGCATCTGCCCTGGCTGGAAATCGGCGAACTTCACAGGTGGTGGACTGGGTCGGGCCGATCGGTGGCCCGCAGGTCGATGTTAAACCACGCGCGGGCCGTTGGGGCTTTCTCGCATCAATACGTCTCGATGTGCAGACGTCCCTCGTCGCGGAGAGTCGGCAGCAGCGCTTCCCAATTGAGATCGTTGGACCTGCAAACCCGGCTCAGCGCATCCAGCACGCCTGCCTCCATGCCCTTGAGGCCGCATACATAGACGTGCGTGCGCGGATCGCCGAGCAAGCCGGCGACGTCGGCCTCGCGCGCGACGATCAAATCCTGCACGTAGCACTTCGGTTGATCGGGCAGGCGCGAGAACGCGAGATTGACGTCGATGAAGTCGCGCGGAAGCTTCTGCAGCGGCCCGAAGTACGGCAACTCGCCGGGACGGCGCGCGCCGAAGAACAGCATCAGCCTGCCCTCGCCTGCCATGCCGTGCGACCGGCGACGACGCTCGGTCATGGCGCGCATCGGCGCCGATCCCGTGCCTGTGCACACCATCAACAGATTCGCCGCAGGATCGTCCGGCATGAGGAACGACTCGCCATACGGGCCGATGATCTGCACGTGATCGCCCTTGCGCAGGTCGCACAGGAAGTTGGAGCACACGCCATGCACGGCGTTGCCGGCGTGATCGGCGGTGACACGCTTCACGGTGAGCGAGCAGTTGTTGTATCCGGGGCGCTCGCCGTCGCGAGGGCTCGCAACCGAGTACAGGCGCACGTAATGCGGTTTTCCCGCGGCGTCGGTCCCCGGTGCGATGACGCCGATCGACTGGCCCTCGAGCACCGGAAACGCCTGCGTGCCGAAATCGAGCACGATGTGCCGGATGTCGCTTTGCGCCTCGTCGCTGGTCAGGCGGAAATTTCCGGTGACCGTTGCGGTCGCGGGTCGCGACGGGGTGTAGAGGTTCACCACCGGGGTGCTCGCCGAGCGCGGTGGTACGGCGTTGCGCAGCGCTGCGTGCGCCTCGTCGGTGAGCCGCACGACCTCTTCGGGGACGCCGTGATCGAATTCGCCGGCCGGCGCGCTGACGGCCGGCAGCGTGTCCCACGACAACTGTTGCTCGACGTCGTACGCGGCGTTCTTGGGCACCAGACGCCAGTTGTCGATCGCGCCGGTAGGACACGGCGCTATGCACGCCATGCATCCGTTGCAAACCTCCGGACGCACGACGTAGTTACGGCTGTCGTGCGTGATCGCGTCGATGGGACAGGTCTCCTCGCACGTGTTGCAGCGAATGCAGATCTCGGGATCGATCAGGTGCTGCTTGAGGAGATCCGATGCGACGACAGCGTTCATATCGGTACCGGCGCTCGAGCGAGGTCGGCTTCCACGTTGCTCAGTTGAAGCGGATGTATTCGAAGTCGGGTGGCTGCCGGTTGATGCCCATCGCCGGCGGCGCGATCCATCCCGCGAATTGGCCGGGCTCGACGACACGACCCATCAACGATGCGACGAAAGCGCGATCGCTCGCGGTGGGCAGCCACTGGTCGACGTGCGCATTCCACTCCGCTTCGGACACGATCCTGCCCTCCGGCGATACGCGCAGGCCGGCGAACGTGCCGATGCGGCGGTTGAACGCCTTGTGCGGATTGCGCAGCCTGAACCCGATGCCCTGCTTCTCGATCACCTTGTTCCAGCGTCCTACCCCGCCGTCGGAATCGCGAATGAAATCGTCGCGCAGGACTTCGTTGAGCGCGTTGAGCATCGGCACCTCGCGCAACGCGAGCGCGCCATCGGCGGCTTCAAGGATGCCGTACGACGCGTCCTTCAGCACGTGATCGTCACTGCGCTTGCCTTCCTCGAATCGACCTTTGAGCCCCGACCCGTAGAAGATCGCAGCGTTGGACGACTGGTCGGCACCGAACAGGTCGATCGTCACGCTGAAATGAAAATTGAGATACCGCTGGATCGTCGGCAGGTCGATCGCGCCGGCGGCGCGCACGCGGTCTGGATCCTCGGTCCTCAGCTCGCGCATCACTTCGCAGGTGCGCTGGATGGTTCGCGCTACGCCGGACTCGCCGACGAACATGTGATGCGCTTCCTCGGTCAGCATGAACTTCGTGGTCCGCGCGAGCGGGTCGAATCCCGACTCGGCAAGTGCGCTCAGTTGGAACTTGCCGTCACGGTCGGTGAAATAGGTGAACATGAAGAACGCGAGCCAGTCGGGCGTTCTCTCATTGAACGCGCCGAGAATGCGCGGGTTGTCGATGTCGCCGGAGCGACGTTGCAAAAGGGCTTCGGCCTCTTCGCGGCCGTCGCGTCCGAAGAAGCGGTGCAGCAGGTACACCATTGCCCAGAGGTGGCGTCCCTCCTCGACGTTCACCTGGAAGAGATTGCGCAAGTCGTAAAGCGACGGCGCGGTGAGGCCCAGATGGCGCTGCTGCTCCACCGACGCGGGCTCGGTATCGCCTTGCGTCACGATGATCCGACGAAGGTTGGCGCGATGCTCGCCGGGAACGTCCTGCCACGCGGGTTCCCCCTTGTGCTCGCCGAAACCCACGGTGCGATTGGCGTCACGCGGCGCGAGGAAGATGCCCCAGCGATAGTCGGGCATCTTCACGTAGTCGAAATGCGCCCAGCCCGACGGCTCGGCGCTCACCGCCGTGCGCAGATAGACGTCGTAGGCAGCCGAGCCGTCCGGGCCCATGTCGCGCCACCACTGCAGGTAATTGGGCTGCCAGTGCTCGAGTGCGCGCTGGAGCGTGCGATCCTCGCCGAGGTTGACGTTGTTGGGAATCTTCTGCGAGTAATCGATCATGAACGCGTCCCTCTGGAGTGCAGCAACACGGCTTCGGCGGCAAGGCGCTTGGGTGCCATGCTCGCCTCACCGTCGCAACGAACTGCAAGGCGTTCCTGGCTGTTGGTTGTCAGCGTGCCCATCGCGTGCCAGCTCGACGACGGCAGGCATCACATCGCAGCCCTGCAAGAACCAAGACGAGAAAACGGGTAACGCAGTCCTGGCGTCATACCCGCTTCCAGTCGAACTGCGGCTTTTGGCCGGTGCCGTACACGTGCAATGCGCCGTTATCGCCGACGGCGTTGGGACGCTGGAAGATCCAGTTCTGCCACGCGGACAGGCGACCGAAGATGCGCGTGTGCATGGTTTCGTGCGCGCCGAAGCGAAGATTGGCTTCCATGCCGCTGAGCGCATCGGGCGATAGGCTCGCGCGTTCCTCGATGGCCAACCGGATCTCGTCGGGCCAGTCGAGATCGTCGGGCGCCGCGGTGATCAGCCCTCGCCGCTCCGCGTCGGCCGGCGTGAGCGCCTTGCCGATCGTCGCCTGCGCGTCGTCGAGCACCTTGTCGTCGCCGTGGAAGCGCGTCGCGAGGCGCGAGCGCCCGTTCACCATCGGGTAGGCGCCGAAGTTCATGCTCGACAGCTCGATGCGCGGCTCGCGCTCGGCATCGCCGGGCAGCGCGAGCATGTAGGCGCGGTCGGCTGCGAGCGCCAGCTCGAACAACGTGCCGACGAAGCACGAGCCGGGCTCGATCAGCGCGAACAGCGTCCGTGACGACACCTCGAGTCGCGCGAGCGTCCGGCGCAGCATCCCGATGGTCTCGCGCACCAACCAATGATCGGCATTGCGCGCAAGGCCTTCGTCGGCGGTGAGCACGTGCATCGCTTCGCCGCGCGTCTTCAGGAGCCAGGTGCCGATGTCGAGCTCGTTGGTGCGCATGCACAGGATCGCATCGTCGAGCTCGCGCGCCACGGCAAGCGGCCACCAGGCCGCACCCTCGGTCATGATGTCGTCGATCGAGGTCGGTGGTGACTGCGCAGGAGATTGCACCGTGAAAGTCGCGACACGCCGGGCGCGATCGATGGCAACGTCGACGTAGGCGTAATGCAGTCCATGCGCATCGTCGCGACGTTCCAGCGTGGGCAACTCGATGCCTTGCGCATGGGCAACAGGCCCGACGCTCCCCGCGAGCTCACGTGCGCGTTCGTGCACGACCTGCGCGAACGACGCCGGCTTGACGATATGATCGACCAATCCCCAATCCTTCGCGCGCTGCCCGCGCACACCCTCCGTGGTCGTGCAAAAAATATCGGCGCGGTCGTGCCTCACCTTGCGTTTGTCGATCAGTCGAGTCAGTCCGCCCGTGCCAGGCAAGACTCCGAGCAGCGGAACTTCGGGAAGCGATACCGACGAGGTGCGATCGTCGACCAGCAGGATCTCGTCGCAGGCGAGCGCGAGCTCGTAGCCGCC
>DATKLH010000023.1:0-2211 GCA_035542515.1 Casimicrobiaceae bacterium | reverse complement strand
ATGCGCTGGGATCGCGTCGAGGACTTCGTTCATCACGATCGCGCCGTCGATCGCGTCGGGCAAGTCGTTGCGCCATTCGACGAGGTCGGCTGCCATCGGCGCTGCGGCCAGCGTTGCGCGCTGGCGCTCGCGCAGTTCCGGGCTGATCTCGACGATGACATAGCGCTGCGGCAACTGGTGGTGGGCCGCCAGGCCCGCCATCAAGTCCGCCGCGAGTCGTCCGCTTCCCGCACCGAGCTCGACGATTTCACGCGAGCCCGTCGCGGCGAGAACCTCCCCGACCTGCCGCGCGCATGCGATGCCGAACAGGCGCGTGAGCTCCGGTGCCGTGACGAAATCGCCGGCGGCTCCGAACTTGCGTGCGCCGGCAACGTAGTAGCCGAGCGCGGGCGCGTACAGCACGCTCTGCATGTACTGTGCGAACGTGATCCAGCCGCCGTGCCCGGATATCGCCGCACGCACGGCGCTTAGCACTGCGGCGCTGTGCGCACGCGCGTCCGCATCGGGATCGGGAAGGCGATCGGGCGGCGGCTTCATGGCTCGGGGTAGCTGTCGATGTCTCTGCGGTGCGCGTTGTCCCGGGATCGACACGAGTGCCCCGACCCATGGCGACGGATGCAAATCGGAAACGCATCCTGGACACTGGGCGACTTCAACCGCCCGATCGTGGGCCCATCCGACAGGACATGTAAGCCGGGTCGCTCCGATGAGTTGCCGCCCTCGGCGCAGGATTCAACGAGTACCCATCGCCCCCGCGAACGGCTCGCGCGATCATTCCCGACCAACACGTCGTGCCTGCGCTGAGCAACCCGGACCTTCCTCGAGTCGCCCGGCAAGGAAGCGTCGTGACGGCGTGGCTCGCGTTCGCGCGACCCTGACGGTTGTGCTAGATTGCCCGCAAGTCTAGTCGATCGGACGCGGGGGCGTCGGGCGTGCAAGGCAAAGTCGTTCTGATCACTGGCGGCGCCAAGCGCGTGGGTGCGGCGATCTGCCGTCGATTGCACGGCGCCGGTGCTCGATTGATGCTGCACTATCGGGCCTCCGCCGGCGAAGCGCGACTGCTGCAGGCCGAGCTCAATCACGTTCGCGCGAACTCGGTCGCCCTGATCCAGGCGGATCTGCTCGACGTCGGCAAGCTGCCCTCGCTGGTGGAACAGACGGTGCAAAGCTTCGGGCGCCTCGACGTGCTCGTCAACAATGCCTCGTCGTTCTTCCAGACCCCGGTGGGAGAGATCGCCCCCGCCGACTGGAACGACCTGATCGGGACCAACGTCCAGGCTCCGTTGTTCCTCTCGCAAGCAGCAGCCCCGCACTTGCGCAAAACGCAGGGCTGCATCGTGAACATCACCGACATCCACGCCGAGCGGCCGCTCAAGAACTACGTCGTCTACTCGATCGCCAAGGCCGGCCTGGTCGGGCTCACACGATCGCTCGCGCGCGAGCTCGCACCGGAAGTCCGCGTCAACGCCGTGGCGCCGGGTCCCATTCTCTGGCCCGACGACGAGGGGTTCGACGAGCTTTCGCGCCAGCGCATCATTTCGCATACGCCGCTGCGGCGCGAGGGCACGCCCGAGGACATCGCCAAGGCCGTCCACTTCCTGATCATCGATGCGCCCTACGTCACCGGCGAGACGATCAACGTCGATGGCGGGCGGCATGTCGCAATGTAGGGCGCGACATCCCGGTTGCGTTGCAGCTTCCTGCTCCTTGGTCGCCAGCGTGCCCCGGTCGAGGCGCTGCGCCAGCGACCTGTTCGTGGCGCAGACACTGGCACGCTGACAACCGTGAACAAGGGACTCATGACGTAATGCGCGCGAGCGCGCGACGAGCGCGCGTGCGCATCACCAGTTGACCTCCCGCTCGGGCGTTGCGGAGATGCGATGCGTGGTGAGATCGGCGCCGTTGAACTCCTGCTCGGCATCGAGCCGCAGGCCCACGAGCTGGCGCAGCGCCCCGTAGATGATCGCCGCGCCGGCCACGGCGATCGCCACACCGAGCAGCGTGCCGAGGACCTGCGAGGCGAACGCGACGCCGCCGATTCCGCCGAGCGCCTTGGAGCCGAAGATACCCGCCGCGATGCCGCCCCACACGCCACATACGCCATGCAGCGGCCACACGCCGAGGACGTCGTCGATGCGCAGCCGATTCTGCGTGTACGTGAACAGCGCCACGAACGCGGCGCCCGCGATCGCTCCCGTGGCCAGTGCGCCG
>DATKLH010000022.1:0-2139 GCA_035542515.1 Casimicrobiaceae bacterium | reverse complement strand
CCGCGCGCGTGCGACGTCGGCGCGCGCGTTTCGTGCAGGCTGTGGAGGAGCGCGATGGATCGTCATGGCATCGACTGGGAAGGCCCGTTCACCGCGATGATCACGCCGTTTGCCCGCGACGGTGCGATTGACGAGGCGGCGCTGCGCACCCACGTCGACTTCCGGATCGCGCAGGGCGTGCGCGGACTGGTGCCCAATGGCTGCACCGGCGAGTTCTGGTCGCAGACGCTGGAAGAGCGCATGCGTGTGGCGCAGATCGTGCTCGATGCCGCGAACAAGCGCGTGCCGGTGATCGTCGGCACCGGCGCAAGCGCGACGCGCGACGTCATCGCGCTCACCGAGCATTGCCACCGCATCGGCTGCGACGGCGTGATGATCATGGCGCCGTACATGGTCCATCCGAAGAAGGAGGACCTCTACGCGCACTTCAAGGCGGTGTCGGATCGCGTGCCGATCCCGATCATGCTGTACAACAACCCGCAAGACGTCGGCAACGACCTGCCGTTCGACCTGGTGCAGCGTTTGTGCGACCTCGAATGGGTGGTCGCGATCAAGGACAGCACCTTCGACTACAACGTCTTCTGGAAGACGCAGTGCGAGTTGTCCGAGCGCATTCGCGTGTTCATCGGACCGTCCACGATGTTCGGTGCGCCCGCCGTGATGATGGGCGCCGACGGGTGGGTCGACACCTACTCGAACCTCTGGCCCGAGCTCACCACCGAGCTCTACCGCGTCGCGCGCGACGGCGACATCAAGCGCGCGCGCAGCCTGCAGAAGACCGGGTCGGAGCTGCGCAGCTTCCTGCTGCACCCCGAATGGAACATGTACTGCGCGATCAAGGCCGCGATGAATCTCTCCGGACTCCCCGGTGGCGTTCCGCGGCCCCCGTTGCAGCCGCTGAGCGCGGCACACCTCGACCGCATGAGGCAGGGCCTGGCACGATTCCCGATGCCCGTGCGGGGCCCTGGCGGCGCTTCCTTCGAAAACCAACGCAGGAGACCGACGTGACGACGCTTCCCCGTTTCGTGATTCCCAAATTGTCCGTTGCGGCGCACTGGCGCGCCGTTGCCGCGGGCCTCGCCATCGCGGGCGCCGGTTTGCTCGCCGCCAACGTCGCGAATGCGCAAAGCCCGACGCTCGACGCCATTGTCAAGCGCGGCGAGCTCCTGTGCAGCGGCGCCACCGTCAACTCTCCGGGGTTTGCCGTGGTCGACGCGAAAGGCGAGTGGAGCGGACTCGACGTCGACATGTGCCACGCGCTCGCCGCGGCGATCCTCGGCGACGAGAAGAAGATGAAGCTCGTCCCGGTGAGCTTCGTTCAGCGCTTCCCCGCGTTGCAGAACAACACCATCGACATCATCGTCAAGAACACGGCGATGAACCTCACGCGCAACACCGAGCTCGGCCTGATGTTCTCGTGGCCGTACCTGTTCACCGGCAACGGCATCATGGTGTACAAGTCGCTCGGCGTGACCAGGGGTGCCGACCTCGACGGCGCGACCATCTGCACCAGCGCCGGCACCACGCTCGAGAAGGCCACCGCCGACTTCTTCACCAAGAACAACAAGAAGTACAAGCTGCTCGCCTTCGAGAACGGCAACGAGCGCGACCAGGCCTACCTCGCCAAGCGCTGCGACGCGATCGTCAACGGCTTCGAGCAGCTCGCGGCGATCCGCGCGTTCTCCGCGCCCAAGCCCGAGGACCACGTGATCCTTCCCGACGCGCTGGGCAAGGAAATCCAGGGTGCCGTGGTGCGCCAGGGCGACGATCGCTTCCTCAACGTGGTGAACTGGACCATCTTCGCGATGATCGAGGCCGAGGAGCTCGGCATCACCTCGCAGAACGTCGATGCGCGCAAGAGCGACGCCGATCCGCGCGTGCAGAAGCTGCTCGGCGTGGTGCCGGGCGTGGGCAAGAAGCTCGGCCTGCGCGAGACCTGGGCGTACGATGTGATCAAGCAGGTCGGCAACTATGGCGAGGTCTACAACCGCAACCTGGGCCAGGGCTCGGCGCTGAAGCTCGATCGCCGCTACAACAAGCCATGGAACCAGGGAGGCGTCATGTATTCGCCGCCGTTCGATTGAGCGGCGCGGTCCATCGTTTCGCTGAGCGTCCGGCGCGGGTGACAGGCCCGAGCGC
>DATKLH010000021.1:0-5443 GCA_035542515.1 Casimicrobiaceae bacterium | reverse complement strand
CGACAGTCCGGCGTTGTCGGTCGCGATCGCATACACCTGCGCGTTGCCCGCCGAGGGCATCGTCAGCGCGCACGTGAACGGTGCGGTGAAGTCGATGCAGACCGGCGTGCCGCTGCGATAGAAGGTCACCAGCGTGACGGTTCCGTCGCTGTCGCTCGTCGTGGCGGTGATGTTGGTGCTGCTGCCCGCCGTGACGGTGGTACTGGACGCGGCGATGCTGATGGTGGGCGGATGATTGCCGGAGCCCCCGCCACCGCCGCCTGCGCCGCCACCCCGGGCGGGACTGATCGACTGGGCGCCGACCGACGCGCAAAGCGCAACGGCGATAAGGCTCACCAGTGCTCGCGCGATAACCCGTCCTGCGTTTCCAAGCCCAAACCTGCCGCTCACTGCGCCGCGCATCCAAGCCTCCGTGATCCCCTAGAGTCGACGGTGGCCGTTTCCCCGTCCCGGCGTCGTCAGGCTGACGCGGGAAGATGCGATGCGTGGAAACAGGCCCTCCCCTTGCCGGCGCATTATCAATGCAGCAATTACTGTTTACAAGCACCGCTTGGCGTTTCGACGACGAACGGCTGAAACGATAGCAAAATTATGCAGGTGCCATGAGAGCTTTATCTTGTAATAGTATGTTTATTAACAATAACATTCAAAAGTCGTCATACCATCAATCAACCCAGTGTGCATCCTTAATGACAGTCGAATCGCCCGGAAACCGGCTTCCAGTATGAAATTGGCCGATCGCTGGCATCAGCTTCGAGGGTCATTTTTCGTCAGCGACGTGGCGAGTGCTGTAGCGCACCGATATATGACGTCGGAATGACCGTGAGCGAGGTCCCAACCCGATCCGCGAGGCGCGGCGAGGCAAAAAAAACGCGGCCTCAGGGGGCCGCGCAGGAGGTTCACACGCAGGGAAATCAGCTGGCGTGTCGCTGCAGCATTTTCTGACGGAACTGCTCCATGCGCGCCATGCGGTTCTTGAGCGCGTCGCGTACGAGCGCCTTCTGGTCGGGCGTGAAAGTAGCGTACAACGTGAGCCATTGCGAACGAACCTGCTGGCGCAATGCCAGGTTCTTCGACTGGGCGTCGTCGGCCGCGGCCGCCACCGCCGCGAGATCCGGTTCGGTCTTGCCGAGCTCGGCGGTCATCGCGTCGTGCATCTTGGCCAGGTTCGCGCGACCGCTTTCACGCGCTGCCTTGCTGGCCGCGATCGCGTTGTCCCACATGGCCTGTTGCGACGTGTTGAGATTCAGTTGACCTTTCAGCGCGGCGATCGCCATGCCGACATCGCCGGCAGCCATGCCGCGATGAAACGGTTGCGCAACCGCAACGCCGGTGAGAGATGCAAGCGCGAACGCAACAACGACCGCCGCGCGCCGGGTGACCTTCATCATGTTTCACTCTCCAAGTGGATTGGTGGATCTCCCGGTCGGGCTGTCGACTGGCGTTTCGCGGGATTGCTCCTTCGGCCACCATTGTCGCTCGACGTTCGGCACCACGCGCACGGCATTGCAACGGGACGTTGCGTCGATGCGCGCGGGTTACAATCGGTTACACGCGGCGTTGCCACTCGCGCACGCGTATTGGGCTCTAATCGCTCACATGGTCGCGAAAGCCGCTCCCACGAAGATTCTGGTCGTCGACGACGACGTGCGCTTGCGCGACCTCCTCACGCGTTACCTCGGCGAGCAGGGGTTCCAGGTGTCCGCACTGCCCGACGCGACGCAGATCGACAAGAAGCTCCAGCGCGATCCGCCCCATCTTGTCGTGCTCGACCTGATGCTGCCCGGCGAGGACGGCTTGTCGGTGTGCCGTCGTTTGCGCGGCATGGGCGAGACAGTGCCGATCATCATGCTCACCGCGAAGGGCGAGGACGTCGATCGTATCGTCGGCCTCGAGATGGGCGCCGACGACTACCTGCCCAAGCCGTTCAACCCGCGCGAGCTGGTCGCGCGCATCCACGCGGTGCTGCGTCGCCATCGCGAGCGGGTCGCACCCGGTGCGCCGACCAGTGAAGGTCGCATCTCGTTCGGCGGCCACGTCCTCGACCTCGCAGCGCGCACGTTGGCGCGCGATGGGGTCACCACGCAACTGACCACCGGCGAGTTCTCGCTCATCAAGGTGCTCGTCCACCATCCGCGGCAGCCGCTCGCGCGCGAAAAGCTGATGCTGCTGGCCCGCGGCCGCGACCACGAGGTGTTCGATCGCGCCATCGACGTGCAGGTCTCGCGGCTGCGCAAGCTGGTCGAGCCCGATCCGGCGAATCCGCGCTACATCCAGACGGTGTGGGGCTTCGGCTACGTCTACGTACCCGACGACGCCGTCACGCCGGCTGGCGAAGAGGCGGCGGCACCGCCGCCGGCGCAGTGACCTTGTGGCCGCGCTCGCTGTTCGGGCGCATCGTCCTGCTGTTGATCGCCGTGGTCGCACTGGCCGCGCTGGCGACCATCGTGATGTTCAGTCGCGATCGCGCGGCGCTGCTCGCCAAGCAGTTCGGCGAAACCAAGATCGTCCAGATCAAGGCGCTGCGCGCGGCACTGGAAGCCGAGGACGGACCACCGCGACGCGAAACGCTGCGACGCCTCGGCGCCGAATACGGCGTTCGCATCGTGTCCGAGCAGGAGCGTCCCGGCTTCGCGGCCTTCGCCAATCGCCCCGTGCAGCCGATCGTCGAGGAACTGCAGGAGCGCCTGCGCGACGGATTGGGCGAAGGAACCGAGGTGCGCTTCGCGCCGCGACTGCAGCAGGTCTTCGTGCGCGTGCAGGTTGCCGGGAGCGGCTACTGGCTCGGCTTTCCGGTTCCACCCCCGCCTGCCGAACAGTGGCCCACGCGCGCGCTCGCGTGGATCGGCGTGATCCTCACGCTTCTTCTGATCGCGGGTTTCGTGTTCGCGCGCTATCTCGCACGTCCGCTGACCCAGCTGCACGCCGCCGTCGAGCGCGTCGGCCGCGGTGAGACGCCTGCTCCGCTGCCCGACGCCGGTCCCTCGGAGATTGCGGCAGTCAACCGCGGCTTCAACGCGATGATCGCCAACCTGCGGCAGATCGAGCGCGATCGCGCGCTTCTGCTCGCCGGCGTATCGCACGACCTGCGCACGCCGCTCGCGCGCCTGCGCCTGGGCATCGAGATGGGCAACCTCGACCAGACCACCCACGCCGGCATGGTGTCCGACATCGATGAAATGAATCGCGTGATCGGTCAGTTCCTCGACTTCGCGCGCGACGAGGCGCAGACGAGCCTCGACAAGGCCGATCTCAACGCGTTGCTCGCGCAATGCGTCGAGCGCTACGTCAAGGCGGGCCGTGACGTTCGCTTCGCGCCCACGCCGCTGCCCGAGCTTGCGCTGCGTCGCACCGCGATGTCGCGGCTGTGCTCGAACCTCATCGACAACGCGCTTGCCTACGGCGCGCCACCGATCGAGGTTTCCACATCGCGCACCGCCACACACGCCATTGTCGATGTCGCCGATCACGGTCCCGGCATTCCCGATGGCGAAGTGGAGCGGCTCAAGCAACCATTCACGCGCGGCGCGCCGTCGCGCGCACGGGCCGATGGCGCAGCCGGCGCGGGACTGGGCCTCGCGATCGTCGATCGCATCGCGCGGCTGCATGGCGGCACTTTCGACCTGCTGCCCCGCCCCGGCGGCGGGACGCTCGCGCGCGTGGCGTTACCGCTCGACGATCATCCCAAGCGCTGAACGCCGCCGTTGCGCACCAGCAGCACGGTCGCGAGCGCAGCGATGCCATCACCGCGCCCGGTGAAGCCCATGCGGTCGGTCGTGGTCGCCTTGACCGATACGGCATCGAGCTCGCACCGCAGATCGGCGGCGATGTTCGCCCGCATCGCGGCCACGTGAGGCGACATGCGCGGCGCTTGTGCGATCACGGTGGCATCGACATTGCCGATCGTGAATCCGCGCTGTTCGATCAAGCCGGACGCGTGGCGCAGCAGGATGCGGCTGTCGACGCCACGCCATCGGGCATCGCTGTCGGGGAAATGCCCACCGAGATCGCCCAGCGCCAGCGCGCCGAGCAGCGCGTCGGTGATCGCGTGCAGCAGCACGTCGGCGTCGGAGTGCCCGGCAAGTCCGCGATCGTGCGGTAGGGTCACGCCACCGATCACCAGCGCACGCCCCTCCGCGAACGCATGCGCGTCGAAACCGTTTCCGATCCGGAAGCTCACCAGGGGATCCTCATACAGCGAATATGGATGGACGGGCGATGCCGACCGATCAAATGAGCCACGCAATGCGCTCCTCGTTGAGCGCACGGAAGCCCAGGCGCTCGTAGAACCGCCATGCACGCTGGTTGTCGCGATGGCACGAGGAATCGATGCGCGTCACGCCGTGAGCGCGTGACCACTCGGCGAGCGCGCGCAGCATCGCCTCGCCCACGCCACGGCCCTGCCAGCCGGGTTCGACCGTCACGTCGTCGAGCTTGATGACGAGGCTGCCACGCGAGGTGGAGATCGCGTAGCAGCATACGCATGCACCCACCGCCTCGGCGTCGAGAGTTGCGATCCACACGAACCCGATCTCGGGTCGCTCGATGAACAGCGCCAGCGCACGATCGAGCGCGAGCGCGCCGCCATCGCCGTAGTGCTGCGCCGTCGTCCGGTAATGAACGTCGCCGCCCAGGAATCGCCCGAGCAATCGGCGCGCAGCCGCAAGCGTGGCGGGTTCCATCGGCGCGCACGTCAGTCGAGCGGCGATCACGCTCGATGCGTTCAACTCGGCGCTCCGTTCACCATGAGCGGGAGCAGCGCCGCGCGGATCCTGGACGGCACTTCGACAGGCTGCCCGCTGGCGCGGTCGACCCACACGTGCACGAAGCGGCCGCTCGCAGCGGGCAAGTCGCTGCCCTGAGCGAAAATGCCGATCTCGTAGATCACCGAGGAGCGCCCGAGCCGCGCGACGCGCATCGCCGCGTCGACCGTCTGCGGAAACGCGATCGGCGCATGAAAGCGGCACGTCGTCTCCACGACATAGCCCACGACGCGATCGGCATCGATGTTCAGCCCTCCGACTTCGATCAGGTGCTGGTTGACGACGGTGTCGAAGTACGAATAGTAGGTCACGTTGTTGACGTGCCCGTAGGCGTCGTTGTCCATCCAGCGCGTCGGTATCGCGAGGACATGGCGGTAGTCGCCGCGGCGCAGCGGCGCGATGTCGCTCGCTTGCGGCTCCCTCATGCCGCACGCGAGGCGCGAACCATGCGCTGGTCGAGCAGCTCGATCCAATGGCGCACCGGTCGCCGCGTCCCCGCCGCGAGGTGGGTCAGGCAACCGATGTTGGCTGTGGCGATCAGCTTGGGATGATCGGCTTCGAGCGCCGCGAGCTTGCGCGAGCGCAATTGCTGCGAAAGCTCCGGTTGCAGGATCGAGTAGGTTCCGGCCGATCCGCAGCACATGTGCGGTTCGGCGACGCGCGCGAGATCGTAGCCCAGT
>DATKLH010000020.1:0-10651 GCA_035542515.1 Casimicrobiaceae bacterium | reverse complement strand
CCGCGCGACGTCGACGACATGCTGTTCTACGGGGTGTTCGGCGTGATTCTCGGCGGCCGCCTCGGCTACATCCTGTTCTACAAACCGCTGTACTACCTGCAGCACCCGCTCGAGATCTTCGCACTGTGGCAGGGCGGCATGAGCTTCCATGGCGGCTTGCTGGGTGTGCTGGTCGCGCTGTGGTTTTTCGCT
The DNA here is from genome assembly GCA_035542515.1 of Casimicrobiaceae bacterium. Lineage (GTDB taxonomy): Bacteria > Pseudomonadota > Gammaproteobacteria > Burkholderiales > Casimicrobiaceae > VBCG01. The sequence continues at coordinate 10,459 of DATKLH010000020.1, read as the reverse complement.
CACAGTCGCGGCAAGCGCTGGCTCGAGGTCACCGACTTCGTTGCGCCCCTGTGCCCGTTGGGCCTCGCCGCCGGGCGACTGGGTAACTTCATCAACGGGGAACTGGTCGGGCGACCGACCGACCTTCCGTGGGCGATGGTCTATCCGCAGGTCGACAATGTGCCCCGGCATCCCTCGCAGCTCTACGAGCTTGGCCTCGAAGGCATCCTGCTGTTCATCGTGCTGTGGGCTTACGCCTCGCGGCCGCGCCCCATGGGCGCCGTATCGGGCCTGTTCCTTCTCGGCTACGGCATCGCCCGCTTTGTCGCGGAGTTCGCCCGCGAGCCGGACAATTTCCTTGGGTTCCTGGCAGCCGGTTTCACGATGGGACAGTGGCTGTCGCTGCCGATGATCGTCATCGGCGCGGCGATGATGATTTGGGCCTACCGGCGCGCCGGGCGTGCGCAGCCAACGATCATCGATCGGATGAAATGACGCTGCGAAACAGGTGAAGTGCGCGAAGTACGCTGCCGGGCGGCGTCCAATGGTGTTTCGTTGGCGTTGCCCCCGATCGCGCCGAGCTGCCAGCCGATCGGGCTGACTTCATCGAGCCCGAAGCGTCGTGCGCGGCGCACCGAGTTCCGCGGGTAATCGAATGACGACGGCGCGGAACTTTGCACCGTTCACTCCCGCCGCCACTCGCCCTCGACGACTTCGCCGCCACCGTACCGCCCGGCCGTGGCCGGCTGCGGGCGGAAGCCATGCTGATTGATGGGCAACAAGAGGAGCAGGAGCGCGAGGACGTCGGAGATGACGCCCGGGATGATCAGCAGGATCGCGGCGAGTACCTTGCGTCCGCTATCGAGCAACTCGCGCATCAGCGAGCGATCCGCGCTCAGGGCCGCGAGCGTCTTGGCGCGAAACTCGGAGCGCTCGTGGCGCAGCAACAACAGTCCCGCCGCGAGCGATGCGGTGAGCCACATCCAGAGGGGGACTCCGGACCAGCGGGCAAGCCGTGTCGTGACCCACAGGTCCACGACGGGCAATGCCAGTACAATGCCCAGTACCACGAAGCGCATAAACTGCTCCTTGCCGGACCCTGCGATCCTCGTCCTCACCCACGCGCCTGACCGCGATGTCGCTGCGCGGATCGCCCGCGAGCTTCTGCAACGCCGTCTGGCAGCCTGCGTGAACATCGGCGCAGGCGTGCAATCAATGTATCACTGGCGCGGCGAGATCGAAACGGCAGACGAGGTGGCGCTTTCGATCAAGACGCGCGCGGCGTTGTATTCGAAGGTGGAGGCGGCTATCCGCGAACTCCACCCCTACGAGCTACCCGAGGTTGTCGCTGTTGCGCTTCATGCTGCCTACGAGCCCTATGTCCAGTGGATCGACTCCGAGACCGCGGCGTCCTGAGACGCGCGCCGGCCGCGCGCTATCCGTCGGCTTCATCGCATTGCTGCTGTGGGCATCGCAGCCGGCGATTGCGGCCGGTGGGCTGTTCAGCAGCGAACCCACGCCGCTTCCGCCCGAGCAGGCATTTCGCCTCTCGGCGCGCGGGCTCGATGCCCGAACCCTCGAAGTCCGGTTCGACGTCGTCGACGGTTACTACCTTTATCGCGACAAGCTCGCGTTCGCCGTTCAGCCCGGCGACCTCCTCGCGAGCAGCAGGCCCGACTTGCCGGCCGGCAAGCACAAGCACGACGACTTCTTCGGCGACGTCGAGATCTACCGAGGTCGGGTCGTCGTCAAGCTCCCGCTGACCGAAGCGGCGAGCGGGCGGACCGTGCAGCTGCAGACCCAATCGCAGGGCTGCGCGGATGCCGGGTTGTGCTATCCGCCAACGGTGCAAATGCTCAATGTGGCGGTTCCGTCCGCAGGCGGTGGGCCAGGCCCGCTCGTGGAAGCACCGCACAGCCGCAGCGGTTTGTTCGGAAAGTGAGCGCTGACACGCAGTCGCCACGACGGACACTGCCATGGGTGGTGATCGCGGCAGTGGTCGCATTAGCGCTTGGCGTCGGCGTCTACAGGGCGCTGTCGGCCAATTCCAATCGCGCGCAACTCGAGCGCAATGCCGCCGCTCTGCTCGCCGTCGAGCTTCCAGACATCAACGGGGTGCCTCAGAAGCTCTCCCAGTATCGCGGCAAGGTCCTGTTCGTGAACTTCTGGGCTACCTGGTGCGCGCCCTGCCGGGACGAAATGCCGGAGTTCATCCGCGCCCAAGCGGCGCAAGGCGCCAAAGGGATCCAATTTGCCGGCATCGCCGTCGATCAAGCTGACAAAGTGCAGCGCTTCGCCGAAGAGATCGGCCTCAATTATCCGACCTTGGTGGGTGGCCTCGGCGCCATGGAACTTTCGCGACAACTCGGCAACGACCTCATGGCGCTTCCGTTTACCGTCGTGCTGGATCGGGATGGTCGCATCGTCCACACGCACCTTGGTCCGCTCAGGGAAGCCGAGCTTCAACGATTGATCAAGCAGTTGACCTGACCGGCGGCCCGTTTGCGGGCAAATAGCGCCATCAGCTGGACAATCTGACGGCTTCTGCGTCAAACTCCGCGTCCGCGGCATGGCGTGCGCACTTGTTGCCGGCGCCGGGGACCGCATTTCGCACCCTTCACCCGAATGGACCTGCGCAAGCTGAAAACCCTGATCGAGCTGGTCGAGACATCCGGGATTGCGGAGCTCGAGATCCAGGAAGGCGAGGAGCGCGTCCGCATCACGCGTGCGCCGCCGATGGCTGCTCATCCGGTCATGGTGCAAGCCGCGGCACCCATGCCGAGCGCTCCCGCGGCCGCGCCCGCAGCGGTCGCGCCCGCTGTCGAGCTACCGGCGGAGCCTGAGGGTCACGTCGTGAAAAGCCCGATGGTGGGCACGTTCTATCGATCGGCATCGCCCGGCGCCAAGCCGTTCGTGGAAGTCGGGGACACGGTGGCGCAGGGCGACACGCTTTGCATCGTCGAGGCGATGAAGCTCATGAACGAGATCGAGGCCGACGCCAGCGGTGCGGTCAAGGCCATCCTGGTCGAGAACGGTCAACCGGTCGAGTTCGGCCAGCCCCTGTTCATCATCGGCTGATGTCTCCCCGCTTCGATCGCGCGCCGAGCCGGCCGCCATCCGCTTTGCGCGCGTTGCGGGTTCAGCTCGGCAATTGCCGCTTCCATCGTCGCCTGCTCCCATGTTCGACAAGGTCCTGATCGCGAACCGCGGCGAGATTGCGCTGCGCGTTCAGCGCGCGTGTCGCGAGCTCGGCATCAAGACCGTCGTGGTCCACTCGGAGGCCGATCGGGACGCGAAGTACGTGGCGCTCGCCGACGAGTCGGTGTGTATCGGACCGCCCGCGTCGTCCGCGAGCTATCTCAACATCCCGGCAATCATCGCGGCGGCCGAAGTCACCGACGCGCAGGCGATCCATCCCGGATATGGTTTCCTGTCGGAGAACGCCGACTTCGCCGAAAAGGTCGAGCGGTCGGGCTTCGTGTTCATCGGCCCCAAGCCGGAAACCATCCGCTTGATGGGCGACAAGGTGAGTGCGAAGGTTGCCATGACCAAGGTGGGCGTCCCGTGCGTGCCCGGTTCCGAGGGCGTGCTACCGGAAGATCCCAAGGAGGTGGTGCGCATCGCCCGCGCCGTGGGTTATCCGGTGATCATCAAGGCAGCGGGCGGCGGTGGCGGGCGTGGCATGCGCGTGGTGCACACCGACGCGGCGCTGATGCCGGCCGTGCAGCTCACACGCGCCGAAGCGCAGGCGGCGTTCGGCAACCCGCAGGTCTACATGGAGCGGTTCCTCGCCAATCCGCGTCACGTCGAGATCCAGATCATCGCCGACGAGTTCAAGAATGCGGTCCATCTGTTCGATCGCGACTGCTCGATGCAGCGGCGGCATCAAAAAATCATCGAGGAAGCCCCCGCCCCGGGCATTCCAGAGCGTGCGCTGATCCGCGTGGCCGAGCGCTCGGTGGAGGCCTGCCGCAAGATCGGTTACCGAGGCGCCGGCACCTTCGAGTTCCTCTACCAGGAGAATGAGTTCTATTTCATCGAAATGAACACGCGCGTCCAGGTCGAGCATCCCGTGACCGAGCAGATCACCGGCATCGACATCGTGCAGGAGCAGATCAAGGTGGCGGCCGGACAGAAGTTGTCGTTCCGCCAGCGCGACATCGTCAAGCGCGGTCATGCGATCGAGTGCCGGATCAACGCCGAGGACCCGTGGACCTTCGTGCCTTCGCCCGGCCGCATCACCGCGTGGCATCCGCCCGGTGGACCGGGCATCCGGGTGGACTCGCACGCCTACCAGAACTACTTCGTGCCGCCGAACTACGATTCGCTCATCGGCAAGGTCATCGCCTATGGCGACTCGCGCGAGCAGGCGATCGCGCGCATGCGCGTGGCCCTCTCCGAGATGGTCGTGAGCGGGATCAAGACCAACATCCCGTTGCATCAGGAGCTCTTGAACGACGACAAGTTCCTGCGCGGTGGCACGTCCATCCACTATCTCGAGGAACGGCTCGCGAAGCGGCAGGCCGCTTGAAGTCTTCGCAGCGCGCGGCGCAAACGCTGCGGGCCCGCAGTTGAGCATCACCATGGTCGCAGGGAATGAGCTATCGGGCGCTGCGGTTCGAAATTCCGGGAAACGCGATCGACTGCTGGTCCGATGCGTTGCTGGACGCGGGTGCGCTTAGCGTCGATGTGAGCGACCCGGCCGCAGGGACGGCCGATGAAATCGCGATCTACGCCGAGCCGGGCGAGTCGGGCGCCTGGACGCGCGTTTGCCTCACCGCGTTATTCGCCGGCGACCGCGACAGTGAAGACGCGTTGGCCAGCGCAGCGGCGGCGCTTTCGCTGCCGGTGCCGGCACACGATGTCCACGACATTGCCGAGCAGGACTGGGTGCGGGCGACCCAGGCGCAGTTCGCGCCGATTCGGATCGATGATCGACTCTGGATCGTCCCGTCGTGGTGCGAACCGCCCGACCCCAACGCGCTCAACCTGAGGCTCGATCCAGGCGTGGCATTCGGCACGGGATCGCATCCGACCACGCGCATGTGCCTCGCGTGGCTGCGCGAGGTGATCACGCCGGGATCGAGCGTGCTCGACTATGGCTGCGGATCGGGCGTGCTGGCGATCGCTGCGGCGAAGCTCGGCGCAGCCCGGGTCGTGGGCGTCGATATCGACGCGCTGGCGGTCGCGGCGAGCATCGAGAACGCTCGACGCAACCGCGCGACGGTCCGCTTCTGCGACGTCGATTCGCTTGGGCCGGAGTCGTTCGACATCGTCGTGGCCAATATCCTCGCCAATCCGCTGATCGCGCTCGCCCCAGTGCTTGCCGGGCGGGTCCGAACCGGCGGCCACATCGCGCTTGCCGGATTGCTGGTGCCGCAGGTCGACGAGGTCAGCGCTGCGTATACGCGTTGGTTTAATATCGCGCCGTCGCGTGCCGAGGATGGTTGGTCTCTGCTCGCCGGTGTGCGACGATGAGGCGGCTTCTAACGCGCTGAAGCGTTCGCGGCTTGCTTGCCGAAGTCGGTCTGGAAGGCCTGGTTCGACCCACCGCATGGGCGACGAACAGTACACACGCTGTCCCGGTTGCACGACGATCTTCCGCGTGACACCCGCGCAGCTCGCGCTGCGCAACGGGCAGGTGCGTTGCGGCCATTGCCGAACGGTGTTCGATGGTGTCGCGCAGCGCATATCGCTGGCACCCGCAGCGGCGCCCAACGAACCGGAAATCGACGAATACGCGGCAGGCCCGCCGACGGTCACGCTACGCAGCGCAAAGTCCCTCGAGCCCCCGCCGCCCGCGGAACCGCGCGTCGACACTGCCCCGAGCGTGCAGCAGCCTGTGCCGGACAGCGAGGACGAGGTCGACTACGACAGCCGCTTCGCTTGGGACAAGCCCAGGAAGTCGGGCCGCGGCACCGCTTGGTTTGCGGCGATCGCGGTAGTGTTGCTGCTGCTGCTCGCCGGGCAGGCACTCATGCACTTCCGCGACGCGGTGGCCGCCCGATGGCCCGTGAGCAAACCGGCGCTCGCCGCGATGTGCCGCCCGTTCGGATGCGCGCTCAGGCCGCTTCGTGACGTCGCGGCGCTTTCCATCGACGCTTCAGATCTCCAGGCCGATCCGGCGCACAAGGGGCTCCTGATCCTCAGCGCGACGCTGCGCAATCGCGCGGCCTACGCCCTCGACTATCCCTATCTCGAGCTCACGCTCACCGACGCCAACGACCAGGTGGTCGTGAGACGCGCCCTCACGCCTGGCGAGTACGCCGGCGGCACAGCCGACCTCGAGCGAGGGATCGGGGGCAACGCCGAAGTGCTGGTCAAGCTGTTCATCGACGCGTCGGCCACCACGCAGGCCGGTTACCGCCTCTATTTGTTCTACCCCTGATCGGCTGGCGCGCGCGCGGGTGTGAGCGTTGTGCAGCGCGTCGAGACGTGCTCGGCAGTCTGCACGTCGAGCCATATTTTGGTGCACACTGTCGGTCGTATGCACCGAAAAGAGGCGATGACATGCCGTTTGGTCCCCGGACAGCCCGAAAATCGGGGCTACCGGGGCATTTTTCTGCTCCATCCTATGGCATAGTTCTAGCTTTTCCACGCGGGCCGTTTTGCCGCGTTGCATCGCCACCCCGTTTCGATTCCATCAGGAGACCCGCATGACCACGCCCGCCGACGTGCTGAAAATGCTCAAGGACAAGGAGGTGAAGTTCGTCGACCTCCGCTTCACCGACACTCGCGGCAAGGAGCAGCACGTGTCCGTTCCCGTGAAGGCGTTCGGATCGGAGAAGTTCGAGAGCGGTCACGCCTTCGACGGATCGTCGATCGCCGGGTGGAAGGGCATCCAGGCCTCCGACATGTTGCTGATGCCGGACCCGGAAACCGCGCGCCTCGATCCGTTCATGGACGAGACCACGCTGCTCATCACTTGCGACGTGATCGAGCCTTCCGATGGCAAGGGCTACGAGCGTGATCCGCGCTCGCTCGCCAAGCGCGCCGAGGCGTACCTCAAGTCGACCGGACTCGGCGATGTGTCCTACTTCGGACCCGAGCCCGAGTTCTTCATCTTCGACTCGGTCGAATGGTCCGTCGACATGTCCGGCAGCTACTGCAAGGTGTTCAGCAGCGAGGCGCCGTGGTCGAGCGCCGAGAAGTTCGAAGGCGGCAACATGGGACATCGTCCGCCGGTGAAGGGCGGCTACTTCCCGGTTCCGCCGGTCGATTCGCTGCAGGACATCCGCTCCGCGATGTGCAACGCGCTCGAGCAGATGGGCGTCGAGGTGGAAGTGCATCACCACGAAGTCGCGGCCGCCGGACAGAACGAGATCGGCACCAAGTTCGCCCCGCTGGTGAAGCGCGCCGACTGGTTGCAAGTCCTCAAGTACTGCGTGCACAACACCGCGCACATGTACGGCAAGACCGCGACGTTCATGCCCAAGCCGATCGTCGGGGACAACGGTTCCGGCATGCACGTGCACCAGTCGGTGTGGAAGGACGGCAAGAACCTGTTCTCGGGCGACGGATACGCGGGCCTTTCGGAATTCGCGCTCTACTACATCGGCGGCGTGATCAAGCACGCGAAGTCGCTCAACGCGATCACCAACCCGGGCACCAATTCGTACAAGCGCCTGGTGCCGGGCTTCGAAGCGCCGATCAATCTCGCGTACTCCGCTCGCAACCGCTCCGCGGCGATCCGCGTTCCCTATGTGAGCAGCCCCAAGGCGCGTCGCATCGAAGTGCGCTTCCCGGACCCGACCTGCAACCCCTATCTCGGCTTCTCCGCGATGCTGATGGCTGGCCTCGACGGGGTGCAGAACAAGATCCATCCCGGCGATCCGATGGACAAGAACCTCTACGACCTCGAGCCGGAAGAAGCTGCGAAGGTGCCGCATCCGTGCGCTTCGCTCGACGAGGCGCTCGAGCATCTCGACAAGGACCGCGAGTTCCTCACCCGCGGCGGTGTGTTCACCAACGACATGATCGACGCGTACATCGCACTCAAGATGGAAGAGGTCACGCGCTTCCGCATGACCACGCACCCAATCGAGTACGACATGTATTACTCGCTCTGAGCGGGCCAAAGTGAACCTCTACCTTTGCCCGATCTAGAGTCAGAGGCAACTGCTACGAGAGGTGGCCCGTCGATTCGCAGGCAAGGTCAGGAGTGGCGAGCCGTGATCGCGGCGCCAGACAAGTCAGCAGCAGAGCGTGCAGCGAGCCGCGAAGCACCGTGGAACCTAACCGGCGTAACGGGTTCGATGGAGGGGTGGGCGATCAGCCTGCCCCTTTTTGTTTCACGGGTCCTTGGTACACTGCGGCGCCATGCAGCGATCGAACCTCAACCACGCGGCTATTCGGTGCGCGCGCGCCCTGTGCTGGTGCCTGGCCGTGGCGGCGTGCTGCGACGGCGCGCAATCGGCAACGCTCAGCGAGCGGGCGAAGGAATCGGGTTGCCGCGGCAAGCCGATCAGCATGGAAGGCAGCGCGGTGTACAAGTGCCTCACCGAGTCCGGCGCGTACTCGTATTTCAACTGGCCAGGCGGCGATGGTTCGCCGTCTCCGAGTGGCGGAGTCGGTACTCGTCCGGGATCGCGCACCAGCGTCACAGCACCGTCGCCTACCGGGTTCCCGCGCGTCGACGCCGCGACGCAAAAAAGCCGCGACGACATGCGCCGCAAGGTGCTGAGCGATGAGCTTGCCTCGGAGGAGAAGCTGCTCAACGACGCGCGTTCCGCGTACGGCAATGGTGCACCTGCGCCGCTGCCCGACGAGCAGAAGGACGCCGACAAGTATCGCCAGCGACTCGCGCGACTGCGCGAGGCCGTGCAATTACACGAGCGCAACGTCGAGGCGATTCGCAAGGAACTTGGCGCAGTGCGCTGAAGCGGTCGCGACCGCGCGAGTGCTGCGCACGCTGCATGCGCGTTCGGTGCTCCGTCAGCTCAATCCACCGGCACCCGATACGCGCCAACGCGCGCGGTTTCGGACCTCTGGCGCGCCGGCCCGGTTATTGCTAACGATGCAGGGTCTTCGACTCGCGCGAATCCCGCTGTCCTGCCCGTGCGCGCTGCCGTGAAATTGCGCCTGTTTCCGTCGTCCGCACCGGCCGAGGAACAGATCCACTTCCCGGGACTCGAGCTCGTCGCAACGGCGGTGCTCGCGCTCGATGCCGATCGTCGCGTGGTGTACGCGAACCCGGCCGCTGAGAATCTGTTCGAGATCTCGCGCGCCAAGCTGGTGGGCCAGCCGCTCGACGATATCTTCGACCGCGGCGCCGCGGTTTTCGCAGCCATCGAAAAAGCCGTCGCATCCGGAGCCTCGTACACCGAGCAGGAGCTCGAGCTCGCCGCTACAGGCAAGTCGAAGCTCCACCTCACGTGCACCGTGTCGCCGGTCGATCAGACGGACGTCGCGCTTTTGCTCGAGTTCCGGCACATCGATCAGCAGCTCAAGATCGCGCGCGAGGAACGGCTGCTCGAGCAGCAGCAGGCCAATCGCGAGCTCATCCGCAGTCTCGCGCACGAGATCAAGAACCCGCTCGGCGGCATCCGCGGCGCAGCGCAGCTGCTCGAGCGGGAGCTCGGTCATGGCAAGCTGATCGAGTACACGCAGGTGATCATCGGCGAGGCCGACCGGCTGCAGTCGCTGGTCAATCGCCTGCTCACGCCGCATCGCATCCCGACCTACCGCCGCACGAACATCCACGAAGTGCTCGTGCGCGTGAAGGGCGTGGTGCAGGCCGAGTTTCCGTCGATCCCAATCGAGTGCGACTTCGACATCAGCCTGCCCGAATTCGATGCAGACAGCGAGCAGCTCACGCAGGCGGCGCTCAACATCGTGCGCAACGCCGCCCAGGCGCTCTACGGCACCACCGCCGGCCCGGTAATCACGCTGGTGACACGCGTTGCGCGCGGCGTCACGGTGGCCAAGAAGCGCCATCGCATGGCGCTGTCGATCGCGGTGGTCGACAACGGGCCCGGCATCCCGGCCGAGCTCAAGGACCGGATCTTCTATCCGCTGGTGTCCGGACGTGCGGGCGGCAGCGGCCTGGGCCTCACGATCGCGCAGACCTTCATCGCGCAGCACAACGGCACCATCGACTGCGAAAGCCGTCCGGGCCGCACGGTGTTCACGGTGTTGCTTCCGCTCGAATCCGGGCGGCCTCCCTCTTCCAATTCATGAGCGAAAAGATGTACGCCTACGACTATGAACCGCCGCGCGGCGAAGGACAAAAGGCGGTGTGGATCGTCGACGACGATCGCTCGATCCGCTGGGTGCTCGAAAAGGCGCTCGCGCGCGAAGGCATTCCGTACAAGACGTTCAGCTCCGCCTACGAGGTGCTGCAGGCACTCGCGGTGTCGCAGCCGCAGGTGCTGGTCTCCGACATCCGCATGCCCGGAGAATCGGGACTCGCGCTGCTCAACAAGGTGAAGGAGCGCTATCCGCAGATGCCGGTGATCATCATGACGGCGTACTCCGACCT
>DATKLH010000019.1:0-2918 GCA_035542515.1 Casimicrobiaceae bacterium | reverse complement strand
AGCGTTGGCTCGTCCGCGCCGGCGCACACTACGAGCCATTCATTGGGACACAGCCAGTAGATCGTGCGACCGCTGGCCTCGCTGCAAGTGTTCGCGCGAAGAGGCAGCCCGGTCCCGATGACACGCGCAACGGCATCCCGGAAGGCAGCGTCGGAGGGATCGCCACGCAGGTTGATGTGGCCGAGAAAAGGCCGTTCGCGCACGATCGTATCGCTCAGCGCGAGCACCGCGCGCTCGGCACTCCTGGCCACGAGCGGGCTCTCCAGGCGCACCCCGTCGATGATTGCGCTAGACATCCTGTCGCACTCCGTCGGGATCCACGAATAGCGGCTTGACGATCTTCGCCTTGAGGACGCGACCGTCGCGCAACGGCACGCGCACGTGCTCGCCTTCGCGTTTGCGTCCGCCATAGACGAGCGCCAGCGCGATCGACCGATCCAGCGATGCGCTGAAGTAGCTCGACGTCACGTGGCCCTGCATGCGCGTCGCGCTGGGGACGCCGTCCAGGATCTGACCGCCCTCCGGCAGCACGGTGCGCGCGTCCTCGCTGAGCAGCCCAACCAGTTGCTTGCGATCCTCACGCGTGGTGTCGGAGCGCAGTAGCGATCGGCGACCGATGAAGTCCTTGCCCTTGGCGACGATCCATTCCATGCCGAGATCGATCGGCGTCACCGATCCGTCGGTGTCCTGCCCGACGATGATGAAGCCCTTTTCGGCGCGCAGCACGTGCATCGTCTCGGTGCCGTAAGGCGTGATGTCGAAAGGCCTGCCGGCCTGCATGAGTGCATCCCACACGTGGCGCGCCGCGTTGGCCGACACGTTGACCTCGTAGGCGAGCTCGCCGGAGAAGCTGATGCGCATCACGCGCGCGCACACGCCCGCAACCGTCCCATCCCGATACGACATGAAGGGAAACGCCTCGCGCGAGAAGTCGATGTCGGGGCATACGGCCTGCAACACGCTGCGGCTCTTCGGTCCGACCACCGCGGCTGTCGCCCAGTGATCGGTGACCGAGGTCAGGTAGACCTTGAGATGCGGCCATTCGGTCTGCAACCATCGCTCGAGCCATGCGAGCACGCGGGCCGCGCCACCGGTCGTGGTAGTCATCAGGAAGTGGTGCTCGCCCAGCCGCGTCGTCACACCGTCGTCCATCACCATGCCGTTCTCGTCGAGCATCAGGCCATAGCGACAGCGTCCGACGGCGAGCTTCGACCAGGCATTGGTGTAGACCCAGTTCAGCAATGTCGTCGCGTCCGGCCCCTGGATGTCGATCTTGCCCAGCGTCGACGCATCCATGATCGCGACACCGTTGCGTGCGGCGAGGCATTCGCGCCTGACGGCGTCGTGCATCGATTCGCCGGCGCGCGGGAAATACCAGGGGCGCTTCCACTGCCCGACGTTTTCGAACGGCGCGCCCTGCGCCGCGTGCCACTCGTGCAGCGCCGTCTTGCGGATCGGCTCGAACAGATCGCCGAGGTCGGGTCCCGCGACCGCGCCGAAGCTCACCGGCGTGTAGTTCGGGCGAAACGTCGTGGTGCCGGTGCTGGCCACGTCCTGGCCGAGCGCTCGCGCGAGGATGCCCATGCCGTTGATGTTGCCGAGCTTGCCTTGCTCGGTTCCGAAGCCCAGGGCCGTGTAGCGCTTCACGTGCTCGATGGAGCGATAACCTTCGCGCGCGGCGAGTACGATATCGGCGGCCGTGACATCGTTCTGCAGGTCGACGAATTGCTTGGCACCGCGATGGCCGGAGCGTCGCGCGGGAACCATCCACAAGGGCCTCACGTCGAGTGGCGGCGAGTCGAACTCGTTCGTGCCGGCAGCATCGCCAAAGCCCGCGCGCGCAGCAGCGCGAGCGCCCGCTGCGCTACCCTCCGCGATCGCCGATGGCAGCGTGAACGAACCGTTGCATGCGCCAGCCGATTGCTCCTCCTGCACGGACGGCCCCGGGACGAAACACGCTTGGACTCGATCGAATCGAGGCCTCGCACCCGATTGGGCGTGCAGATGCACCGCCGGGCTGAAGCCTCCCGAAACCGCCAGCAAATCGCACTCGAACCTGCGACGCGGGCCGCTTACCGACGCGCCGTCGGCGTCGAGCGTCATCACGTGCACGGCCCGAACGCGCCGGGTTCCGCGAACATCCACGACGACGCCGTCGGCGATCACGGGCACGCCGCGATCCCGCAAGCGCTTCGCCAGGGGACTATCGGCGCGCGGACGTGCATCCACGAAGGCCGCCACTGCGACGCCGGCCTGCAGAAGGTCGTCAGCCGTGCGATAGGCAGCATCGTTGTTGGTGAACACAACGGCTTTCTTGCCTGGGTTGACACCGTACCGGTTCACGAACGCCGAGACCGCCGAGGCGAGCATCACGCCCGGTCGATCGTTGTTCGTGAACACCAGGGGTCGTTCGATCGCGCCGGTGGCGAGCACCACCTGCCCGGCGCGCACGCGCCACACGCGCTCGCGATAGCCGCGCCGCTGCGACGGAGGCAGGTGGTCGGTGAGCCGCTCCGCAACGGTCAGGAAGTTGTGATCGTGATAGCCGAACACGGTGCTTCGCGTGAGCAGCCGCACTTCGGGCAGCGTCGCGAGCTCTTCGACGATGCGTTGCACCCATTCGCGCGCGCTTGACGCCGCGACACCGCCTTGCACTTCGCTCCATCCAGCGGCCGAGTCGGCCCGTGCCACGTCGAGCAAGCCGCCGCCCAACGCATTCTGTTGCTCGGCGAGAATGACGCGCGCGCCGCGACGACCTGCGGCGAGCGCTGCTGCCAGGCCCGCAGGTCCGCCGCCCGCGATCAGAACGTCGCAGTGAGCGTTGATCTTGTCGTAACGATCACGGTCCGCGATGTCCGGGGCTGTGCCGAGACCTGAAGCGCGTCGGATGAAGTGCTCGTAGCGCGGCCACCAGCGCC
>DATKLH010000018.1:0-2355 GCA_035542515.1 Casimicrobiaceae bacterium | reverse complement strand
CACGCATTTAGTGCGGACTTCAGTGCCGCCTCGATGGTGACGACGCGCGCGTTGATCCGGCGAGGCGTCGCGAACCTGCACCTGATCGGAGTCCCGGCGCTCAGCTTCCAGGCCGATCTGCTCATCGGTGCCGGCTGCGTCTCGACCGTCGAGTCGGGTTCGGTGCTGCTCTACGAGCACGGTGCGGCGCCACGCTTCATGGCCGCCCAGAAACGCGGCGCGCTGGACGTCAAGGACAGCACCTGTCCCGCGATTCACGCCGCTCTGGTTGCCGGCGAGAAGGGCATCCCGTTCATGCCCGTGCGCGGACTTCTCGGGTCCGACGTCCTGCGGCGTCGAATGGAGGAAGACGGTTGGCGTGTGGTCGACAACCCCTTCGGACACGACGATCCGATCGTGCTGGTTCCCGCGCTACGTCCCGACGTCGCGCTGTTTCACGCGCCGCTGGCCGATCGCTTCGGCAACGTGTGGACCGGACGCCGCAGCGAGCTCGCCACCATGGCACGCAGCGCGCACAAGACGCTGGTCACCGTCGAAGCGATATGGGAAGGCGATCTCACGAAGGACGAGCAGCTCGCCCCGGCGACGATCCCGGCGTTGTGCATCACTGCGCTATCGCATCAACCCAGGGGATCGTGGCCGCTCAACGGACCGGGATACGCCGAGGATGCCGCGCATCTGCGCGAATACGTGCGACTTGCGGCAAGCGACGATGGCTTCGAACGCTACATCGAGGCTCACGTTCGCGTGCCTTCGGTGACCTCGTAGTGGAAGCAGGCGCTCGGGACGCGTTCCTAGTGGCGACGCTCGCGGCGTTGCTGCGCGGTCGCAAGCACGTGGTGGTCGGATCCAACCTGCCGATTCCCGCGGCAGCGAGCCTGCTCGCGCGCCAAAGATCCGCCACCATGCGCATCGAGATTCTCGGCAGCGCGCGCAACAACGCACTGGTCGGCCTGGCGGATCTGTACGACTTCGCGTGCCAGGGACGCTTCGACGGGTTCTTCCTGAGCCCCGGACAGGTTGACGGGGCCGCCAACGTGAACCTCGTCGGCGTGGGTCCCTATCCCCGACTCGACGTGCGCTGGTCGGGCTCGCACGGTTCGCCGCTCCTGTACATGATGATCCCCAATGTGATCCTGTTCCGCACCGAGCATTCGCGACGCGTGCTCGTGCCCGCCGTCGATTTCGTCTCCGCCGCGGGCGTGAGCGCGCGAAACGTGTTCCGGCCCGGTGGTCCGATCGGCCTGGTGACCGGCTTCGCGAGCTTCTCGTTCGACCCACACGCCGGTCGCTTCACACTACAGACCGTTCACCCGGGCCACACCGAAGCGGAGATCGAACAGCACACGGGCTTTTCGTTCGACCGTGCGCCGCTTGTCGCGACCACACCACTGCCCGACGTCGCGACCTGCGATGACATCGCGGGTGCGGTCAGCGACGAGCTCGCCGAGGTCTATCCCCGATTCGCAGAGCGCCTGAGAGCGAGCGCAGCGACGCTACGAGCATCGCTGTTGCGCGCGCAGGAGCAGGTGTCCGGCGCGAAAAGTTGATCGATGCATCGGCGAATCGAAAGCCATCCTTCCACCCGCATCGAGGAGCAGTTCATGCGCTGCAGAGCATTGATCGCAAGCTTTTTGCCTTTCGCTGCATGCCTTGCGCTTTGGGCCTTCGCGGTCGCAACGGCCAGCGCAGCGGACTATCCCACACGTTTCGTAACCATCATCGTGCCGTTCCCGCCCGGCGGCACGATCGACGCCCAGGCACGGGCGATCGCCGCCGAAATGAGCGAATCGTTCAAGCAGCCGGTCGTGGTGGAGAACCGCCCGGGTGCGGGCGCCACCATCGGCGCGGCCTATGTCGCCAAATCGGCGCCGGACGGTTACACGCTGCTGCTGACGTTGCAATCGCTCGCGATCAGTCCGAGCGTGTACGCGAAGCTCCCGTTCGATCCGGTCAAGGACCTCGAGCCGGTATCGCTGGTCGAATCGACGTTCTGGGTCTTTTGCGCGAGCCCGTCGTTCTCCGCTCGCACCTTCAAGGATTTCATCGCGGCAGCGAAGGCGCGTCCCCGCGCTCTCAACTACGCGAGCACCGGCATAGGAACCGACAATCACATCACCATGGAACAGCTGCAGAAGGCCGCGGGCATCCAGGTGACGCACATTCCGTTCAACGGCGCGGGTCCGGCGATGAATGCGATGGTAGGCGGGCAAGTCGACGTGATGCTCGTACCCGGCGCAGTGGCCCTGCCGTACATCAAGGCTGGCAAGCTCACCCCGATGGCGGTGCTCGGTGCCACTCGTTCACCGGCGTTGCCCGATGTGCCTACGCTTGCCGAGGAGGGCTTGCCGGGTT
>DATKLH010000017.1:0-3799 GCA_035542515.1 Casimicrobiaceae bacterium | reverse complement strand
CGCAACCGACCCGTGACGCCCGGTGGCGTCACGAAGTGAACTCCGCGGTCCGCGTTCGTCACGGGTGCGGTCATCCACTAGAATCGCCGCTCGCCGATGGCGCGAAGCCGTCGTGCCGGTGGCCTTGCGGACTGCGCTCCGGGGTTGCAAGGGCGACAAGGGAGAATCACGCTTGACGCGGCTGAAGGTCTTTGCCAAGGGCAATCTCGACGTTCGTGACACGCTGCATTCGCTTCGCGTCGGCGGAAAGCTCCACTGGAACGGCATCAACGAGGTGGCGCGTGTTCGTCATCCGTCCACGGTCGTGCAACTGATCCACGAGACCTGGACGCGCTCCGACGCCCTTCTCGAGTCGACGGGCACCGTGCCGCCCGACCTCGCACAACACACGTTGCCAGCCGGGCCGTACTCGGCAGCATCGCAATTCAGTCGCGCGGTATTCGACACCGATGCCGATGCGATCGTTCTGTCGATCCAGCCCGACGTTGCCAGCACGCTGGTCCGGCACAAACACGATGGCTACCTGTTCCACCCGGGCCAATGGCGCGACTGGAGCGAGGCGGACCGGGCCTGGCTGAGCGAGCAGTTCGCTTTCGTCGACCTGCTCGACGTCGGCGCGTCGATGCGCAATCTCGAGCGGATCATCCACGCCATTCGCGAACGCAGTCGCGCTCCGATCCTCGTCTACAACTTGAGCTCGGTCGTTCCCGGCGATACCGTGCACTGCCATCAGGGACTCGGGGACACGCTCGCGACCCGAATCCGCCGATTCAATCTGGCGGTGACCGAGCTGTCGCAGCGCACCGGGATCTCCGTGGTCGACGTCGACGCGATCGTGTCGCGTGCCGGGGCGACGCGCCTCAAGCTCGATGCGTTCCACCTCAACGGCGAGGCGTGCCGCCACGTGGCCGAGGAAACCGTGCGCGTGCTCGAAGACCTCGGGTGCTTCGCGGGAGCCGCCTGATCGTGCACGTCAGCGTCGTGGTCCGATCCCGGGACGAGGCGCCGCGCCTGCGCCTGACGCTCGCCTCGCTCGCCAGGCAAACCGTGGATTGCGAAGTCATCGTCGTGAACGACGGGTCCACCGACCACACCGCCGCCGTGCTTGCTGAAGCCGAGCACGACGTCGAGCTGCGGGTGATCTCGCACGCCGTGCCTCGCGGTCGCGCGGGTGCGTCGAATGCGGGTGCGCGCGCCGCGTCCGGTGAAGTCCTGCTGTTCCTCGACGGCGATACGCTTGCCGCGCCCGACATGGTCGAACGACACGCGAACCTGCACGCTGCGGGCGGGTTTCGCATCGGCCGCGGCGAGCGCTTCCACCTCCGCAGCACGC
The DNA here is from genome assembly GCA_035542515.1 of Casimicrobiaceae bacterium. GTDB lineage: Bacteria > Pseudomonadota > Gammaproteobacteria > Burkholderiales > Casimicrobiaceae > VBCG01. Next base: position 2,466 of record DATKLH010000017.1, on the reverse strand, counting down.
GCTTTCTCGCCGATCCCGAGACCGCTGCCCCGCGACCTGGCGAGGAAGGCCGACTTGCTCGGATGAGCGCCGAAGAGCGCGCGCGGCTCGCCGTGACGCGGCGCGAGGTGCTGGACGATTTCGCGACCATCGTCGCGCGTGCCGATCGCGGCGTCTATCCGGGCGTCGGTCCCCGGCTGTTGCAGGACATCGAAGTGGATGCCTTGCGTCACCATCCGGATTGCTCGGTGCTGTGGGCCGCCGCCTGCGGTTCGAACCTGTCGGTATCGCGCGAAGCCTTCCTGCGTGTGGGCGGCTTCAACGAGGCGATCGACATCAACGAGCATCGCGAGCTCGCGCTGCGCCTTTGCATCGACGGGGCCGGCATGACTTTCATCGAGGGCGCGCGCGATTATCATCTCACGCATCGGGCAGGCTGGCGCGACCCTCTGCTCGACACGCAGTGGGAACAGGTCTTCTATGCGGCGCATCCCAGACTCGCGGTGAAGCTGCTGTCGGTGTTCTGGGCAAGCCTCGCTCCGCAAACGAACATTCCGCGCGAAGCGCGGATCAACTCGCTGCCCGAGCTCGAGACGGCGGCGCGCGGCGACAACGGCATCGATTACGACGCGATCCGGCGACTCATCGGATCGTTGCCCGAATTGCCTCCCATGCGCGAAGCGGCGTCCGCTGCCCAGAGGGCGGTCCATTGATCGAGTCCACCGTGCACGTGCTGCGCATCGACGCGATTGTCGATGAGCGGGAGCGTCCCGCCGTCGCAGAGGCGGCGCGCCAACTGGGGACGTGTCTGTCGCGCGCCTCCGATGCAACATGGCGCGTCGACGTGCGCTTTCGCGGTGACTTCGCCGCGATCGATTCGAACGACGCTGCCGCCGTGTTGATCGTGTCGCTGCTGCCGGAGCTTCAGAGCGTGCAGGAGCCAATCGCGTCGACGCAGATGCGTTGGCAACGTCGGCTGTCGTCGTTGCCTGGCGATCCGCCGCCGCAGATCCTGATCTGCACGATCTTTCGTCATGTCGCGATGGACGCCTCGAACGCCGTGGATGCTCGCGCTGCGATCCGCGAGCGCATTCGGCGCCTCGACCTGATGGCGCTCGAGCTGTCGCACGACACCGGGGGCATCGTGGTCGATATCGATCGCGCGCTTTCGCACGTCGGCGCGCGGACGTTGCAAACGGACTACCGACTCGCCGGTGAGCGCGCCGCGTCGGCCGTGGGCCACGTCATCGCGTCGAGCGTGCTCGCAGCGGCGCTGGACGCCGTGGTGACGGCGGAGGTCCAGGAACGCGCCGCGCAGGGTCACGGCCAGCTTCGCGACTTCGTCGACAGCCTCGCTGCCAGCGCAACGACGACGCGTTAGAGCGACATGGACGGGTTGGAACTGCTGCGATCGATGTTGCTCATCCGTGCCTTCGAGGAAGCGCTGATGCAGCGACCCGATCACGGCTTCCAGCTGTTGTCCTCCGGCCAGGAAGCGGTCGCCGTCGGCGTGTGCTCGGCGTTGCGGCGCGAGGACCAGATGCTGGTCAGCGGTCGCTCGATCGCCGCGGCGCTCGCGAGAGGTCTCGACCCGGGCGCCGTGATGGCCGAACTGCTCGGCAAGGCGACCGGTGTATGCGGCGGACGCGCTGGCCGCGGCCACATCGCGCAACCCGACGCAGGCCTTTTCGGCGCGCACGCGGTGGTGGGCGGGAACATCACCATCGCGGCCGGCGTTGCGCTGGCGCTGCAACTGCAAGGCCAAGGTGCTATCGCGGCGTGCATGTTCGGCGACGGGGCTTGCGGATCGGGCGCATTGCACGAGACGTTGAACATCGCGGCGTTGTGGAAGCTACCCCTGCTGCTGGTCTGCGACAACAACGGCTACTCGGTGTCGACACCGCAAGCCGACGCGCTCGCGCCGCACAACCTGAGCGATCTCGCGACACCGTTCGGCATTCCGGCAGTCACGGTCGATGGGATGGATGTCATCGCCGTGCGTGATGCGGCGCACGAGCTCGCGACCCGCGTGCGATCTGCCTCGGGGCCGGCCTTCCTCGAGTGCAGGTCGCGTCGCTTTGCGACGCACTCGACGGCGACGCGCGAAACGCGCTCGGCGGCCGAGCTCGCTTCCGATCGCGCGCGATGTCCGGTTGCGGGATGCATCGATCGCCTGGAGCGCGAAGGAGTGTTGACCGCGCCGAGCCGCGCGGAGCTCATGCGCGACGCACAGGCTCGCGTCGATGCCGCCCTGCGCTTCGCCGACGCTTCGCCCTATCCCGACGCCGCCAAGGTGCTGAGCGATGTCGGGTGAAGCGACGCAGCGGACGGTGAAGCTGTTCTTCCGCGAAGCGATCGCGCGTGCGCTACGCGAGGAGATGAGCCGCGATGAACGCGTGATCGTGCTGGGCCAGGACGTCGGCCGCTTTGGTGGTGCCTACCGGGAGTTCGCGGGATTGCACGAGCGCTTCGGCGCAAGCCGCGTGC
>DATKLH010000016.1:0-8521 GCA_035542515.1 Casimicrobiaceae bacterium | reverse complement strand
GCGAGCTTGGGCAGGCGCTCAGCGCACATGTCACGCAGGTGCACGGCAAACGGATCGACGCGGTGTACTGGCGTTTCCGCACCCCCCGTTCGAAAACGTAGCGCGCGCGGCGCGGCCACACGTCATCGCATCGCGGTCAGTCGGCCGCGACCACGCGGTCGGCGCTCCTTCGCCGGCGCCAGGCAAGCCACAGCACCGCAGCCGCGATGACGGCAAGCACGGGCAACGCGGCCTTGTTCATGGTCGCCCAGCCGGCCTGCGACACCAGGGCGCCCGAGCTCAGCGACGACACACCCATCACGGCGAACACGGTGAAGTCGTTGATGCCCTGCGCCTTCGCCTTCTCGGCCGGGTGATAGGTCTCGGTGAGCAGCGTCGTTCCGCCGACGTACATGAAGTTCCAGCCGACGCCGAGCAGCACGAGGGCGAGCACGAAGTCGCCCACGGCAAGGCCGCCCAATGCGACCACGACGCAGCCGACCATGATGACGACGCCGCAGAGGATGACGCTGAGCACACCGAAGCGCTTGATGAGCGATCCGGTGAAAAATCCCGGAGCGTACATGCCGAACACGTGCCACTGGATCACGAGCGCAGCGGACGCGAAGGGCAGTCCGCAGATGTCCATCGCGATGGGCGTCGCGGTCATCAGCAGGTTCATGAGGCCATAGCCGAGCGCGCCGGACATCAACGCCACGATGAACACCGGCTGCGCGATGATGCGGCTCAGCGAACGCGTCGATCCGCTGCGCTCCTCGATCGTGGGCTTGGGCACGTGCACCTGCGACTGCACCAGCAACGCGACGAGCGCGAACGACGCGAGCACGGCGAAGGACCCGAGAAACGGCGTGGCGAACAGATCGCGTGCAAGTCGGACCGACTGGGGGCCGATGAAACCGCCTGCGATGCCCCCGGCAAGCACCCACGCGATCGCTCGCGCCCGATCGGCCACCGTCGCAACCTCCGCTGCCGCGAACCGGTATTGCAGGCCGATCGCGTTGTAAACGCCGATCACGGCGGTTGCCGCGCAATAGAGAACGAAGCTGTGCATCCACAGCGCGAATGCGCCGAGCGCGCACCCGCAAACGTTGACCAGTGCGCCGGTCATGAAGCCGCGTCGACGCCCTACGCGCGCCATCCACATCGATAGCGGCATGGTCGAAAGCGCCGAGCCGATGACGTAGGTGGTGGCGCCCAGCGTGGCGAGCGACTTGGCGTCGGTGAGCGAGTAGCCGACCAGCCCGTTCATGGTGATCAGGCCCGAGCTATTGACCAGCAGCAGCGCCTGGCAGCAGGCAAGCAGGAAAATGTCGCGGTACGAGGTCTTCACGGCACTCCATAGGGGAACGTGGGGCATCCCCGAAGGCCGTATGATATTCGCATGGCTCTCCCACCGCTGGCACAGGCGATTCTCGATTTCTGGTTCGACGGCGAGCCGGGCTCTGCGTCGCGCGAAAACACGGGTACGCGTCCACAGCAGGCGTCGCGTCCCGAATGGTTTCGCAAGAGCGAGGCTTTCGATGCGCGCATACGCGAGCGCTTCGGCACCGCCATCGCCGCGGCCGTGGCCGGCGCGTTCGGCGAATGGTGCGGCGAGCCTCGCGGCGCGCTTGCGCGAGTGATCCTGCTCGACCAGTTCACGCGCAATAGCGGTCGCGACACGCCGGCAGCATTCGCAGGCGATGCGCGCGCCCTTGCGACGGCGCGCAATGCGGTCGATCGCAGTCTGGATCGCGAGCTCGGGCCCTACGAGCGGTGGTTCCTGTACATGCCTTTCGTGCACAGCGAGGGCATCGCGGACCAGGAGCGGGCGGTCGCGCTGTTTCGCGCGCTCGCCGACCAGACCGGGCTCTCGGAGCCGTTGCCATGGGCCGAACGTCACGCGGCGGTGATCCGCAGGTTCGGGCGCTTTCCGCATCGCAATGCGGTCCTCGGGCGCGCATCGACGCCGGAGGAGCTCGAGTTCCTCGAGCAACCGGGCTCGCGGTTCTGAAGCTCGAGCCGATGCGCAACGCGATTGTCCGCAGCACGCCCAAGTAATGGACACCGTCCAGCTCGTTCTGTTGCTTTCGCTGGTCGTCGCGGTGATCGGCGCGCTAGCCAAGTGGCTCGCCGTGCCGGTTCCGATCCTGTTCGTCGCCGCCGGTGCCGCGCTATCGTTCGTTCCGCAGCTCGGCGCGATCGAGCTCGACCCGGAAGTGTTCTTCTTCCTGTTCGTTCCGCCGCTGCTGTTCGCCGACGGATGGCTGTTTCCCAAGCGCGAGTTCTTCAACTACCTGCGACCGATCCTGCTGCTCGCATTCGGCCTCGTCGCCGCGACGGTGGTCGCGGTCGGCTACGTGATGCATCTACTGATTCCATCGCTCCCGCTCGCAGCCGCGTTCGCGCTCGGCGCAATCGTTTCGCCCACCGACGCTGTTGCAACCGCCGCGGTGACCGAACGACTTCCGCTGCCTTCGCGCACCACGCACATTCTCAACGGCGAGAGCCTCATCAACGATGCCTCGGGCCTGGTGGCGTTCCGTTTTGCCGTCGCGGCGGTGGCGACCGGCACGTTCTCGCTTGGCAAGGCGGCCACCGAGCTCGTGCTCGTCGCTGGCGGCGGAGCCGTGGTCGGCCTGGCAGTCGGCGTGCTGATCAGTCAGCTGCGCGTGCGGCTGAAGCGCTTCTGCGTCGACGATCCGACCATCCAGACCATCCTGTCGTTGCTCACGCCCTATGCCGCTTACAGCGCCGGCGAGCTCATGCACGTGTCGGGGGTGCTCGCCGTCGTCGCAGGCGGGCTCTACGCGGGCTGGCACGACCTCAAGCACCTCAGCATCGCCACGCGCCGTCATAGCTGGGAGGTGTGGGGCATGCTGCTCTACGTCTTCAACGCGCTCGCGTTCCTCCTCCTCGGCATCGAGCTCAAGCGCGTGCTGAGCGCATCGACTGGGGCTCCGTGGCCGCAATTGCTCGGTGCCGCGCTGCTGGTGTACGTCGTGGTCACGCTGGTACGCGTAATATGGGTGTATCCCGGCGCCTACGTGCCCATCATCGTGTCGCGCACGCTGCGGGCGCAGGAAGGCTGGCTCAATCCGCGCGAGGTCTTCCTGGTCGCATGGAGCGGCATCCGCGGGTCGGTCACGCTCGCTGCAGCGCTGTCGATTCCGCGCATCACCGCGGTCGGCACACCGTTTCCGGAACGCGACATGCTGGTGTTCCTCGCCGGCAGCACGATCGTGCTCACGCTGATCTTCAACGGCATGACGCTCCCGCTCATCATCCGAACGCTCGGGCTGCGACCCGACGGCACGGCACAGCGCGAAGAGCGCGCGGCGCGAATAGCGATCACTCAAGCGGGTTCCAACGCGGTGCGCACGGCGATGTCGGCGCTCCGCCGGCCCGAAGAGATCGCCTATGCGCAACGCCTCATCGACGACTACGACAGTCGATCGACGCGTCACCTTGCCAACGGACCGCGCCGTTTGGAGCTCGAAGCTGCCGCGGCCGAGCAGCAGCGACTGCGCATGACGGGACTGCGCGCCGAACGTGCCGAGCTGCATGCCTTGCGTGATCAGCAGGTGATCAACGAGCAGACCTTGCGCGCGATCGAAGCGGAGATCGATCACGCCGAGAGCCTCGCGGCCGGCGAGCCGCGCAGCGGACATGCCTGACGCGGCGAACGACGATTCGACCGCGCCGCTCGCGATCCTGGGTGGGACGTTCGATCCGCTGCACTACGGACACATTCGATTGGCCGAGGACGTCGCGCGCGGACTGAACCTCGCATCGGTGTGCCTGCTGCCAACGGGCGATCCGCCGCACCGGGCCCCACCCGGTGCCCCGGCGCGCGATCGCGTCGCCATGGTCCGCGCAGGCATCGCCGGCCACCCTCTGCTCTGCGTCGATACGCGCGAGGCGACACGCAGCGGCAAGAGCTACACCTACGACACACTGCAGGACCTGCGCGCCGATCGACACGGCCGGCCCATCGCGCTCGTGCTCGGCGCCGATGCGTTCCTTGGCCTGCCGACCTGGCATCGCTGGCAGGACCTGTTCGACCTCGCGCATGTCATCGTCGTTGCCAGGCCGGGAACCGTGCTGACCAGCGATGCGTTGCCCGCCGCGCTGCGCGAGCAGTGGAACGCGCGGTATCGTTCCAACGCACAAGCGTTGCGTCAAAGCTCCGCCGGGGCCATCGTCACGCAGGCCATCGCGCCGAACGCGATCTCGGCGAGCGCGATCCGTGCGGCGCTCGCGCGCGGCGAAGCAGGTGCTCGGGCGGTCGCCGGTTTGCTCCCTCCCGCGGTTTTAGCCTATATTCGTCGACACCGACTCTACGGGTATCGCCCGGATGCGCCTTGACAAGCTGGAACGGATCGCGGTCGCCGCGCTGGAGGACATCAAGGCGCGCGACATCACGGTACTGAACGTCAAGAAGCTCACCAGCCTCTACGACACCCTGATCGTTGCATCGGCCGACTCCAACCGCCAGGTCAAGGCGCTCGCCCAGCACGTTCGCGACAAGCTCAAGGCCGCCGGCGCGAACATCATCGGCGTCGAGGGCGAACAGACCGGCGAGTGGATCCTCGTCGACGCAGGCGACATCGTCGTGCACATCATGCAGCCGGCCGTGCGCGCGTACTACAATCTCGAAGAGCTCTGGTCGCCGCCCACTCCCGTGCGGCGCGTCAAGTCGGCTCCCACAGCGCCCTGATTGCAGTTGCGGCATGGCGATAGCGTCGGCGCGATGAGACTCAGGATCGTCGCGCTATCGCATCGCACGCCGGCGTGGGCTACCGCAGCTTACAGCGAATACGCGAAGCGCCTGCCGCCGGACTGGCCGCTCGATCTGGTCGAGCTGAAGCCGCAGGCGCGCGACCGCGGTCGGTCGACCGCGCAGGTGCTCGCGGCCGAAGCACAACGCATCGCGACGGTGTGCACCGGGTATCGATCGATCGCACTCGACGAGCGCGGGGCGAGCTGGACCACCCGCCAGCTGGCCGACCGGCTTCGGCGTCATCGCGACAACGGTGAAGACCTCGCCTTCGTGATCGGCAGCGCCGACGGGCTGCACGACGACATCAAGCGCGCGGCGTCGGCGCTGTTCTCGCTGTCGGCGCTGACCCTCCCGCATATCGTTTGCCGGGTGATTCTGGCTGAGCAACTGTATCGTGCGTACAGCCTCGCGACCGGACACCCGTATCATCGCGACTAAGGGATCCCATGGCCGCCGTTCCGCACATCTACCTTGCCTCGCGCAGTCCGCGCCGGCAGATCCTGCTCGAGCAGCTCGGCGTGCAATTCGACACGCTGATGCTGCGCGAGGCCGCGGGTCGCGATCGCGACGTCGTCGAGGAGGCGCTGGACGGCGAGCCCGCCGCACATTACGTCGAGCGCATTGCGCGGACCAAGGCGCAGGTCGGTTGGCAGCGGATGCAAAACCGGCGCCTCACCTCGCGCCCGGTGCTGGCAGCCGATACCGAGGTGGTGCTCGAAGGCACCATCTTCGGCAAGCCCCACGACGCCAACGACGCGACTGCGATGCTGCGCAAGCTCGCCGGACGTACCCACCAGGTGCACACCGCGGTCGCGCTGCGTTGGGACGATCGCACCGAGGTCGAGGTGGTAACGTCGCAGGTTACGCTGCGTTCGCTCAGCGCCACCGAGATTCGGCATTACATCGCCACCGGCGAGCCGCTCGACAAGGCAGGCGGATATGCGATCCAGGGCAAGGCCGCGGCGTTTGTCGCGCGACTCGAGGGAAGCTATTCGGGCGTGATGGGGCTGCCGCTGTGCGAGACGGCTCTGCTGCTGGCGAAGGCGGGGATGCCGGTTCTATAGCGCGCGGAAAGTTTCGCAGGTCGCGACCGGCAAAAGTTTGGCGAGCCGGTCAACCTCTCACCTCGGTCGAGCGGCTGGTCGGCTCGCACGATACTTTTGCCCGGTTAACATCTATAGTGAGCGCGATCGGCTTGAGGCGGCTCGGCGCCGATCGCGAGAAAAAGGCACGAAGAACCCAGCGCGCATCCGCCGCAGCGAGCATAGATGCACCTTCCCCGCATGACGCTCGATCCTTCCAGCTGTTATGACGCGAGCGGCGCCGAGCCGCCTCAAGCCGCTCGCGCTGATATCAGACCGCGCGAAAGTACCGTCCGAGGCGGTGGACCCTTTGCCGCAGCCACCGCCTTCCGCCGCCTCGCGAAACTTTCGCGCGTTCCATGCACGAAATACTGATTAACGTCACACCGCAGGAAACGCGCGTTGCGATGCTGGAGCAGGCGGTCGTGCAGGAGCTGCACGTGGAGCGCGCGAGCGCGCGCGGCCTGGTCGGCAACATCTGCCTGGGCCGCGTCGCCCGAGTGCTGCCCGGCATGCAGAGCGCGTTCGTCGAGATCGGATTGGAGCGAGCGGCGTTCCTGCACATCGCCGACATCTGGGAGCATCGGCAGAACGGTCACGGCGAGCAGAAGCCGATCGAGAGGATCCTGCACGAAGGCCAGACGCTGCTCGTGCAGGTGATCAAGGATCCCATCGGCACCAAGGGCGCGCGTCTTTCGACGCAGGTCAGCCTCGCAGGTCGCCTGCTCGTGTTCCTGCCCCAGGACTCGCACATCGGCATCTCGCAGCGCATCGAGGACGAGGCGGAGCGCGAGTCGTTGCGCGGCCGCTTGCAGACGCTGCTGCCGCCCGGGCTGAGCGGCGGCTTCATCATCCGCACGATGGCGGAGACGGCGACCGAGCGCGAGATGCAGGCCGACATCGAATATCTCACCAAGCTGTGGCACGACCTCACCGATCAGTCGCGCGAAGTTCCCGCACCCACGCTGCTCTATCAGGATCTGAACCTGGCGCAGCGCGTGCTGCGCGACATGGCCTCGGAGGAGACCTCACGCATCGTCGTCGACTCGCGCGAGACCTTCGTCAAGATGCAGGAGTTCGCGCGCGAATACACGCCCGCGCTGCACGATCGCATCCATCACTACGTCGGCGAGCGCCCGTTGTTCGACCTGCACGGCGTCGAGGACGAGATCGAGAAGGCGCTCGCGCGGCGTGTCGATCTCAAGAGCGGCGGTTACCTGATCATCGACCAGACCGAGGCGATGACCACGATCGACGTCAACACCGGCGGGTTCGTGGGCGGGCGCAGCTTCGACGACACCATCTTCAAGACCAACCTCGAGGCGGCACAGGTCATCGCGCGGCAGCTGCGCATGCGCAACCTCGGGGGCATCATCATCATCGACTTCATCGACATGGAGAACGCCGACCATCGCAACGCGGTGCTCGCCGAGCTCAACAAGGCGCTGGAAAAGGACCGCACACGACTGACGGTGAACGGATTCACCCAGCTCGGCCTGGTCGAGATGACGCGCAAGCGCACGCGCGAATCGCTCGCGCACGTGTTGTGCGAGCCCTGCCCGATGTGCTCGGGACGCGGCGAGCTCAAGACGCCGCAAACGGTGTGCTACGAGATCCTTCGCGACATCGTGCGCGAATCGCGGCAGTTCAGTGCGCGCGAGTTCCGCATCCTCGCCTCGCAAGCGGTGATCGACATGTTCCTCGACGAGGAATCGCAAAGCCTCGCGCAACTCGGGGACTTCATCGGCAAGCCGATCTCGCTGCAGGTCGAGACGCTGTACTCGCAGGAGCAATACGACGTCGTCCTGATATAACGGGAAAAAGTTTCGCCAGGCGGCACCCCCGCAAGCGCAGACTGCGACATCGGCGCGCCTCGCACGATACTTTTTCCCGGTTGACATCCAGAGCAAGCGCCATCGGCTTGGGGCGGCCCGGCGCCGATTGCGAATCAAAGCACGAAACAACGCGTGTGGACTCGCGGCAGCGTGCGAAAATGAGGCTCGTACGCACGACGCGCGGTGTTGCGAGCCGTTGTTCCGCGCGCGGCGCCGAGCCGCCTCGGGCCGCGCGCCCCGTTCACAAACCGGGCGGAAGTATCGTGCGAGGCGGAGGGGACCCCATCGCAGCCCGCATGTATCGCCGCCTCGCGAAACTTTCGCCCGAATGAATCGTCTCTGGTCGACCCTCAAGGGCGCGTTCCGGCGCCTCTTCCGCCGCCCGCCCGAGCCGGGCCACTTCGAGGACGACCACAAGTTCTCCTGGCGCGGATGGCTGTCGATTGCGCCGCTCGTATGGCCCGCGCGCGACTACCGCCTCTACGTTCCCAGCGGCTGGAGCCTGTTGCGGCGCGCGCCGTTGATCGCGCTCTGCCATGGATGCAAGCAAAGCGCGGACATCATCGTCGAAGGCACGCACATTAGCGAAGTCGCCGATCGCGAGCGCATGCTCGTGCTGCTCCCGCAGCAGAAGGAAAACGCGAATGCGTGGCGCTGCTGGAACTGGTTCGACGCGGCCACCGCAGGAGGCGCCGGCGAATCGGCGATCGTCGCTGCGATGATACGCAACGTGCGCCGCCGGTATCGCGCGGACCGCCATCGCGTCCTTGTCGTCGGCATGTCGGCCGGCGGCGCGCTCGCGGCCGCCCTTGGCGTGCGCCACCCGAAGCTCGTCCATGCGG